>NZ_JBFUFC010000045.1:0-21727 GCF_056403635.1 Microbacterium sp. P2_F9
CATGAAGAGCCGGATCAGGTGGGCGAGTTCCCTCGGGTGGCTGAAGTTGATCGCGTGCGCCGCGCCCTCGAGCATGACGAGCAGCACGTGGCTCTCGGTCTGCTCGGCGATCTCCGAGACGCGCGAGGGCCCCGGAATGAGCGGATCCTTCGTCCCCACCACGACCAGGGTCGGGATGCGCAGCTCCAGCAGCCGCGCCAGCGTGGGGTACTTGGTGAGCGCGCGGAACATCTGGAACGTGCTGGGGACGCCGAAGCGCACGTAGTCGGGCGTGGCGACCGTGACCAGCTTGGGGGGCTCGCGGCCGCCGTCACGGGCGAGCTGACCCATGGCGCGGCCCAGCGGCTGGTTGTAGAGGCCGCCGGCAGGGGAGACGAGGACAGCCCGTTCGATGCGCTCGGGAAAAGTGTGGGCGAACTCGACGATGACGGGACACCCCATCGAATTGCCGACGAGGGTCGCGCGCTCGACTCCGCGATCGTCGAGGAACCGCATCGCGTCATGCGCGAGGTCCGGCACGTCGAGTCCGCCGCGGGTCTTGCCGCTGCGTCCGAATCCCGGGAGATCGGGCACGAGGGTGTGGAAGTCGTCGCGCAGCAGTTCGGCGGTGGGCAGCAGATATCGTCCCGACAGCCCAAACCCGTGCACGTGCATCATGGCCGGGGCGTCCGGCTTCTCGGGCGACTCGCGGTAGAAGATCGGGACCCCGTCGACGACCGTCCAGCGTTCAGCGAGAGCGGACGCCGGGTGCCGCGGTGTGCGCCGCTCGATGTGCTTCGCCTGTCGCGCATTGCGGGCTGAGTCCGGCATTCCTCCCCCTTCCGAGCGGCGCGCACCGGTGATGTTCCGGGCGCGCGCTCCCCCTTCGCACGGTGCCAGATGCAGGGCCCCCCGTCAAGGAACCCGCCGCCCGCCGATACAGTGGGCACCGCGAGCAGCCGGCTCGCGATCGCGGGCACCCTGCCCGGTTCGCACTCGCATCGGAGCCACGATGAGCACTGCACCGCGGCCCGTCCGGGCAGCGCCGGAGGGCACGGTCGGCGAAGTCTTCCTCGCCTTCCTCCGCCTCGGATTGACGTCGTTCGGTGGGCCGATCGCCCACCTCGGCTACTTCCGCGACGACCTCGTGGTGCGCCGCAAGTGGGTCGACGACAAGGCGTACGCCGACTTGGTCGCACTCTGCCAGTTCCTCCCGGGGCCGGCGTCGAGCCAGGTCGGATTCGGGCTCGGACTCCTCCGGGCGGGTCCGCTCGGCGCGCTCGCGGCCTTCCTGGCATTCACGCTGCCATCGGCGGTGCTCATGGTCGGCTTCGCCTACGGCGCCTCGCTCTTCCGCGGGGTGATCGGCTCCGGCATCCTGATCGGTCTGAAGATCGTCGCCGTCGCGATCGTCGCCCAGGCGGTGGCCGGGATGGCCCGGACCCTCACCCCCGACCCGCAGCGGGCCACGATCGCCGTCGTCGCCGCGGGATTCGCCGTGCTGATGGCGGGCTCGGCCGGTCAGGTCGTCGCGATCATCGTCGGCGCGATGGCCGGCCTCGTCTTCTGCCGAGACACCGCCGCGCCGCCGGTGGGGCGGGTCGAGTTCCCGGTCAGCCGCCTGGCCGGCTGGCTGTCGCTCGGAGTGTTCGCGGTGCTCCTCATCGGCGTCCCGATCGCGGCGGCGGCGGTCTCGTCGGGCGCCCTCAGCCTGTTCGACGCGTTCTACCGCGCCGGGGCCCTCGTATTCGGCGGCGGACACGTCGTACTTCCCCTGCTCGACGCCGAGGTCGTGCAGACCGGATGGGTCACCCCCACCGAGTTCCTCTCCGGGTATGCCGCGGCCCAGGCCGTGCCGGGGCCGCTGTTCAGCTTCGCGGCCTACCTGGGGGTGCTCGCCGATGTCGGTCCAGGAGGCATCGCCGGCGCGGCGGTCGCCCTCGTGGCCGTGTTCCTGCCCGGGTTCCTGCTGCTGGTCGGCGTGCTCCCGTTCTGGAACGCCTTCCGCACCAGCACGCTCGCGCAGGCGGTCATGCGCGGGGCGAACGCCGCGGTCGTCGGCATCCTCGCGGCCGCGCTCTACGACCCGGTCTTCGTCGGCGCCATCATCGACCCGGCGTCGTTCCTGCTAGCGCTCCTGTGCTTCGTGCTGCTGATGGCATGGCGGATGCCGGCGTGGGGCGTCGTCATCGTGGGTGCGGTGGGCGGCATCCTGGTCGGCCTCGCCTGACCCCGGCGACGTCCGGGCAGAACCACTACGCCGCGGCGGCCTCGACCACGAGCCGGATCGTCTCGGGCTGCCCGATCACCCGGAAATGCCCGCCGGTGTCGATCGTGTGGTTGGTGCCGCCCTCGAGCTCCCAGAGGCCCGGGATGTGCGGATCAAAGACCCCCGAGATGCTGGTGATCCGGGAATTGACGTCGATGATCTTCTGCAGATGCAGGGTGGTCGGGTCGGTCGGCGAGAACGACCGCAGGCTCGGGCTCAGCATGAAGCGGGCGTAGATCGAACCGGCGAACGGCGTGGCCAGGGCGACCATGCTGTGGATGCGCTGCTGCGGGTCGAGCTCGGTCATCAGGTACTTGCCGATGAGCCCGCCCTTGCTGTGCGCCACGATGACGACATCGCGCAGGTCGTGCTCTTCGAGGTACCCGGCGACGAGCCGCGCCGTGTCGGCGACCGGCCGGCCGTTGCGGCGCAGCGCCGGGAGCACATGCACGGGATGTCCGGCGGCATGCAGGGGCTCGATGAGCGGCCGGAGGAAACCCCAGGTCTCCCAGATCCCCGGGAGCATGAGCACCGGCCGTCCCGTGCCGGTGCGGAACTTCTCGCCGTCTCGGGAACCGAGGAACGACTGGATCTGCCAGTGCGCGGCGAAGGCGTAGTCCTTCACCCACCACGACAGCACTCTCCGCCGGTCAGCCACCCCCTGAGGATACGGCCTGTCCGGCCAGGAGTCCGGGTTCGCACCGGTCGGAGACCTGCGTGGCTACGCTGAACGCCATGGACCAGATCACCGTGGACCCGATCGCCGCGACCCTCGTCATCCTGGTCCTGGCGATCGTCGCCTTCGTGAGCAATCGGCTCCCGCTCGGCATCGTGGCGATCGGCGTCTCGCTCGCGCTCTTCCTCACCGGCGTGCTCACGCTCCAGCAGACCCTCGCGGGGTTCGGCGATCCGACGGTCATCTTCATCGCGACACTGTTCGTGGTGAGCGAGTCCCTGGATGCGACCGGCGTGACGGCGTGGGCCGGCCACAAGGTGATCGCACGAGCGGGCACGAAGCGGATGCCGCTGCTGATCGTGATMTGCAGCCTCGTGGCGGCGACCTCGGCGCTGATCAGCATCAACGGCGCCGTGGCCGCGCTGCTTCCGCTCGTGGTGGTGGTCGCGGCACGCGCCGGGATCAAGACCTCCCAGCTGCTCATGCCGCTCGCGTTCGCGGCATCCGCGGGTTCTCTGCTGCTCCTCACCGGGACGCCGGTCAACATCATCGTCTCGGACATGGCCGCCGCGAGCGGCGGACGGGCGTTCGGCTTCTTCGAGTTCGCCCTCGTCGGCGTGCCCATCGTCATCGTCACTGTGGCGTTCATCGTCCTGTTCGGCGCGCCGCTGCTGCCCAAGCGCAACGGCGCGTCGATGCCGATGGACCTCGTGCGTCACGCGCGACTGCTGCGGGACCAGTACTCGCTGAGCCTCGACACCGGCATGATCATGGGTCCGCAGAACGGCGTGACCGAGGTCGTGATCCCGCCGCGCTCGCCTTTGATCGGCACGAAGGTCTACCCCGGGATGGCGACACCCGACGGCGAGCTCGCGATCCTCGCCGCGCGGCGAGGCGACCAGCAGCTCAAGGGCCAGGAGATCTCGGTGCACGCCGGCGACGCTCTGCTGCTGCAGGGCACGTGGGACGAGCTCACGCGCCACACCGACGCCCCCGGAGTGCTCGTCGTCGATGCGCCGAGCCTGATGCGCCGGGCGGTGCCCCTCGGGAAGGGCGCGAAGCGCGCGCTCGTCATCCTCGCGGCCATGGTGCTGCTCCTGGCCACCGGGTTCGTTCCTCCGGCGATCGCCGGTCTGCTCACCGCCGGTGCCATCGTGGTGACGCGCACGGTCAGTCCTGCGCAGGCCTACCGCTCCATCTCGTGGACGACGGTCGTGCTCATCGCGGGGATGATCCCGCTGTCCACCGCGTTCACCGTGACCGGCACCGCCGACCTCGTCGCGGGCTGGCTGCTCACGGTGATCGGCGACTCCGGCGCCTACGTCGCGCTGGCGGTGCTGTGCGTGCTGACGCTCGTACTGAGCCAGCTGATCAGCAACACGGCGACGGTGCTCATCGTCGCCCCCATCGCGGTCTCGCTCGCCAGCGCCATGGGCGTCTCCGTGCAGCCGTTCATGATGGCGCTGACCGTGGTCGCGGCCGCCGCCTTCCTCACCCCGATCGCCACGCCGGTGAACCTCATGGTGATGGAGGCCGGCGGGTACCGGTTCGGCGACTACTGGAAGCTGGGGCTGCCGCTCGCGATCATCTACCTGCTCTTCGCGGTCTTCTACGTGCCGCTCGTCTGGCCCTTCTGACGCCCCTGCCGCGGCATCCGCCCCGAACGAGACTGCGGCCCCGGAGCGGATGCTCCGGGGCCGCAGTCTGCGGTCTCGCAGGGGCTACGCGACCGACCAGCCGTTGTCGCTGGCGAGCACGATGCCGTTGACGTTGACGCCGTCATCGCTCAGCAGGAACGTGATCGACGCGGCCAGGGCCTCGGCCTCGGCGGCGTCCGGCAGGATCTGCATGCCGAACTGGACGCGCTCGGCGCCCAGGGGCGAGCCGAACTTCGCCTCGATGTTGGTGATGGTGGGTCCCGGGGCGACCGCGTTGACGCGGATGCCGCTCGGGCCGTACATGAAGGCGCTCGACTTGGTGAGCCCGACGACGGCGTGCTTGGACGCCGTGTAGGCGGCACCGGCTGCCGAACCGCGGAGAGCCGCCTCCGAGGCGGTGTTGACGATCGAGCCGCCGCCCTGAGCCAGCATCGTGGGGATGACGGCGCGGGTGAGCTTCATGGTGCCGGTGACGTTGACGCGCATGACGCGCTCCCAGACGGCATCGGACAGGTCGCCGACCGGGGTCATGTCGTCCATGATCCCGGCGATGTTCGCGAGGCCGTCGATCGTCTCGCCGGCGGCTTCGACGATGGCGGCCACGCCGGCGTCGTCGGTGATGTCCGCGGTGAGCGAGACGATGTCGGCTCCGGCGTGCTCGGCGACGAACTCGTCGAGGCGCTCCTGGCTGACGTCGACCGCGATGACGCGGCCACCCTCACGGGCGACGCGCGAGGCGGTGGCGCGGCCGATGCCGGAGCCGGCGCCGGTCACGATGACGGTCTGGCCGGTGAAGCGGCCCTCGTTGATGCGCTCGGTCCACTCGCGGAGCGGAACGGCGGACACGGATGCCTCGTCGTCGCCCTCGGTGTTGATGGCCGGCGCGGCAGCGGCGCCTGCAGGCACGTCGCCGGCGGCGGCGCGCGCGACGAGGCCGTCGAGCATGTCCTGGGTGAAGGCACCCTGGCTCAGCTTCACGAGCCGCTTGATCGCGAGTCGGCGGACGGGCTTGAACGCGTCCGGGGTCTGACCGCTCTGGGCCAGCATGTCGGTGAGGATCGCGTTGCCCGCAGGATCTGCGAGCCAGTCGGCGATCGAGGTGTCGCCCGAGAGGGCCTTGGTGGTAGCCATGATGCTTCTCTTTCCTTTTCGACCGGACAGCAGTGTCCGGTACTAGGCTACACCCGTGCTCACCCAGCAGAATCACCCGACGAAGACCAACCGCGGCCCGGCCGCCGGCCCCGGAAACCGTCGGGCGCTCATCGCCGCCGCGCGTGCCGTCTACGCCGAATCGGGGCTGGGCGCGCCGTTCAGCGCGATCGCCAAGCGCGCCGGCGTCGGACAGGGCAGCCTCTACCGGCACTTCCCCGACCGCACCGCACTCGCGGTCGCCGTGTTCGAAGACAACGTGATCGACCTCGAGGAGTTCACTGCTCCCGAGGGCCGCACGGTCGACGACCTGCTCGGCCGCGTCGTCGAGCAGGCGGTGGCCTCCACCGCCCTCATCGAGCTGGTCACCGCCGACTTGCAGGACCCGCGGGTCGTGCCGCTCGGCGAGCGATTCAACGGCCTCGTGTCGCGGCTCGTCGTCCGCGAACGCGCGGCAGGACGCATCGGAAGCCACGTCGAACCGGAAGACGTGGCGATGGCGACGGGGATGCTGGCGACCGAGCTCGCCCGGACCCCTCCTGCCCTTCGCGCCGAGGCCGCCGTCCGCGCCCGAGCGCTTTTCCACAACGCCTTCGCACCACGCTGACGGCGGACGTATGCTCCTCATATGGGGAGATTCATCTACGACACGGCAGCGAACTCGGTGGACATCGACGACCGCACGCTCGCCCATCTGCGCATCGTCGTCATGAACAAGCTCCGCCGCTCGGAGTCGTTCATGTTCGATGTCGAGATCGGCGACGGCAGCGGGCGCAGGAGCTTCTGGATGAACCCCWCCGTGCCGATCCAGTTCCACTTCTTCGGCAGCCGTCAGCCGCGGATCAACCGCCTGTGGGTGGAAGAGCTCATGCAGGCCGCGAGCGGTCCGAACGGCCTCAGCATCGTTCCTGAGCCGGCCGAGGACTTGCCCCTGTCCGAAGAGCCGCCGGCAGCCGGAGAGGCGATCTCCGCGGCCTGAACGACCGGCGCCGAACCGTCAGTCGTCCTCGACCGGTGGAGCGTCGAGGGCTGCACCGGCGACGCTCTCCATGTCGGCCGCGTCGGTTCCCGCGGTGAGATCGGTGCCGTTGACGCTCAGCCGGTCGATCTCGAGGTGGGCGACCTCGACGTTGGCGAGGGACACGGAATCTCCCAGCGAGACGCCGTCGGCGTCGGAACCCTCGATCGTGGGGACCGGACCGGTGTCGAAGTGCTCGGCGACGAGCATGATCCCGCCGGAGGAGTTGGCCGAGTTCGCGAGATCTTCGAGCCAGGACCGGCTCAGCTCCGGCGGTTCCGGTTCGTCGAACACGAACCGCAGCGCGATCGAGGGGTGCATCCAGACGGTGCTCCGCCCGCGTGGCTGATCCTCGGGGTGGCGCCACGACACGGTGAAGCTCTCGTCCCGCCGCAGCTTGGTCGCGATCACGACTTTCAGGTGCGCGAGAGCGCGGTCTTCGATATGGATCGGCGTGCCCGAATCCCCGTAATACATGGTTCCCACGCGCCCACCCTAACCCTCGATCGAACGGATCCGATCACCGCGCTCCGCACCGGACACACGAGTGGCCCGGCGCGGAGCGCGATCGTTCGTCAGCGGGTGGCGCGAGCCAGGTTTGCGACGAGCTCTTCCCTGTTCTGGCGGACGACGTACGCGGGCTGATCGCGCTCCACGCGCCAGCTCTCCGCCAGCGGTCCGACGTCGACGGTGTCGAAGCCGAAGGCGTTGTAGAGGTCGGTGACCCAGGCAGAGGCATCCGCGTGATCGCTCGAGGTGGCGAGCGCGCGACGGTCCTTGGAGCCCGCCGGCGTGCCGTCGGTCAGGATCTGGCTGGACTGGATGTGGTTGAACGCCTTCGCGACCCGCGACGTCGGCAGGTGCTCCTGAAGCAGCCCGGCGGTCGTCGCCCGCTTCTCGTCGAGGGCTGCGATGTGCCCATCGCGCTCCCAGTAGTAGTTGTTGGTGTCGAGCACGATCTTGCCGGCGAGCGGCTCGACCGGCACCTCCTGGTACGCCTTGAGCGGCACCGTCACGATGACGATGTCACCGGATGCCGCGGCATCCGTCGTCGTCCCCGCCGTGGCCTTCGGCCCGAGCTCGGCGACGAACTCGGCCAGGCTCGCCGGCCCGCGCGAATTGCTGATCACGACCTCGTACCCGTGGTCGACGAGACCCCGCGCGAGGGTCGATCCGATGTGTCCTGCTCCGATGATTCCGACTCGTGTCATGCCGAAGGTAAAGCCCACCCGGCACCCGGGCATTCCCCCTGTTACGGCAGATTGCTCAGAGGCGGGCCCAGGCCTCGGTCAGCACGCCGCGGAGGAGCTGCTCGATCTCGGTGAACTCGGCCGGCCCGATCGTGAGGGGCGGGGCGAGCTGGATGACGGGATCCCCGCGGTCGTCGGCGCGGCAGTAGAGCCCCGCTTCGAACAGGGCCTTGGAGAGGAACCCGCGCAGGAGCCGCTCGGCCTCGTCGTCGTCGAAGGTCGCCTTCGTGGCCTTGTCCTTGACCAGCTCGATGCCGAAGAAGTACCCGTCGCCGCGCACGTCGCCGACGATCGGGAGGTCGGTGAGCCGCTCGAGCGTCGAGCGGAAGAGGGGTGAGTTCTCGCGGACCCGCTCGTTCAGGCCCTCCTCCTCGAAGATGTCGAGATTGGCGAGCGCGACGGCCGCGGAGACCGGATGCCCCGCGAAGGTGTAGCCGTGCGGGAAGCTCGCCTGCCCGCGTGAGAAGGGCTCGTGGATGCGGTCGCTGATGATGGTCGCGCCGATGGGGGAGTAGCCGCTCGTCATCGCCTTGGCGCACGTGATCATGTCGGGCACGTACCCGTAGGCATCGCATGCGAACCACTCGCCGATCCGCCCGAAGGCGCAGATCACCTCGTCRCTGACCAGCAGCACGTCGTAGCGATCGCAGATCTCGCGCACGCGGGCGAAGTACCCGGGCGGCGGGGGGAAGCAGCCGCCCGCGTTCTGGACGGGCTCGAGGAACACCGCGGCGATGGTGTCCGGGCCTTCGAACTGGATGGCCTGCTCGATGCGGTCGGCCGCCCACACGCCGAACTCCTCGAGCTCGTCGCCCTTGCCGCTCCACACGAAGCCCGATTCCGCGGCGCGGTAGTGGTTCGTGTTGGGCACCCGGAATCCACCGGGGGTGACCGGCTCGAACATCTCCTTCATCGCGGGGATGCCGGTGATCGYGAGCGCGCCCTGCGGGGTGCCGTGGTAGGCGACCGCGCGCGAGATCACCTTGTGCTTGCCCGGCTTGCCGACGAGCTTCCAGTACTGCTTCGCGAGCTTGAACGCGGTCTCGACGGCCTCGCCGCCACCCGTGGAGAAGAACACCCGGTTGAGGTCGCCCGGGGCGTAGTGCGCCAGCCGCTCCGCAAGCTCGATCGCGGCCGGATGCGCGTACGACCAGATCGGGAAGAAGGCGAGCTCCTCCGCCTGCCGGGCCGCGACCTCGGCGAGGCGCCGGCGTCCGTGACCCGCGTTCACCACGAACAGGCCGGAGAGACCGTCGAAGTAGCGCTTGCCCGAGGCATCCCAGATGTGATGCCCCTCGCCGCGCACGATGATCGGCACGCCGTCACCCTCGGTCATCACCGACTGGCGGGCGAAGTGCATCCACAGGTGATCGCGGGCCTTCGCCTGCAGGGCGACCTGATCGTAGGCGGTTCCGGTGGCGATGGACATGGCAGACCTCCCGTGACGGATGCCTCGACCATATCGGCGCCGTCGACCCGCGCACCATCCTCGCTAGGCGCGCACCGCCGCGACGTCGACCGAGACGGTGCGGCGGTCGGCCGTGGTCACCTCGTGGATCGGCCCGCTGAGCAGCATGGTCGCGCGGGTCTCCTGCGAGTCGCACGAGGCGCCGACCCAGAGTTCGACGTCACCGGGCTCGACGATGCGCACCCCTCGGCGATCGGCGAACGCGAGACGCGCAGACGGCACCTCGAAGCGGACGACGGTTCGCTCGCCGGCCTCGAGGGCGACCCGCGCGTAGCCCACCAGCTGAGCGACGGGACGGGTGACGCTCGCATACACGTCCTTCGCATAGAGCTGCACGACGTCGACCCCGGCGCGCCCGCCGGTGTTGGCGACATCGACCGTGACGCTGAAGGACGCGCTGGTCGCGGACTCGGGCGGTGCGGTCAGCCGGGTGTGCTCGAAGCTCGTGTACGTCAGACCGTGCCCGAACGGCAGGGCCGGAGTGCTGTCGGCGCTCGTGATCTCGGAGGGGCCACCCAGAATCGGGTGCAGGTAGGTATATGGCTGGGCTCCCGCCGAGCGGGGCAGCGAGACGGGAAGCCGACCGGACGGGGCCGCGCGGCCGGTGAGGATCTCGGCGATCGCCGTGCCGCCCTCTTCGCCGGGGAAGAAGGCCTGCACCACAGCGGCCGGAGCGGCGGGACCGTCGATCGCCCACCCGATCGCGTACGGGCGCCCGGACAGCACGACCATGACCGTCGGCACGCCGGTGCCCACGACCTCTTCCACGAGCCGGCGCTGCAGACCAGGCAGCTCCAGATCCTCGACGTCGTTGCCTTCGCCCACGGTGCCGCGTCCGAAAAGTCCCGCGCGATCCCCCACGACGACCACGGCGACTTCGGCGGCGCGTGCCGCGGCGACGGCCGCCGCGATGCCGGTCGCGTCGTCGCCGGTCACGTCGCAGCCGGCTGCGACCTCGATCAGGGCATCCGACAGCTCCGAGCGCAGTGCCGTCGCAAGGCTCGGGATATCCAGGCCCAGGGGGACCTCGGGGTGATGCGCCAGTACATGGTTGACGAAGGAGTAGCAGCCCATCAGGGCCTCCGGCGCGTCGGCGTTCGGACCGATCACCGCGACGCGTGCCCGCGCACCGAGTTCGAGCGGAAGCGTCCCGTCGTTCGAGAGCAGCACGACCGACTCGGCCGCGAGGCGACGTGCGACCTCGCGATGAGCGGGCGTGTCCAGGTCGATCTCGGCGGGCGCCTCTTCGAACGTCTCGTCGAGCAGGCCCAGCTCCGCCTTCTCGGCGAGCACGCGCAGCACCGCACGATCGACGAGAGCTTCGTCCACCCGGCCGTCGCGCACGGCGGCCGCCAGCGGCGCGGTGAAGGCGTCGCCCGTCGGCAGCTCCACATCGATGCCGGCCTCGAGCGCGAGGGCGGCCGCGTGGCCGAGATCCTCGGCGACAGCGTGCATCGAATGCAGGAACGCCACGGAGAAGTAGTCGGAGACGACGACGCCGTCGAAGCCCCAGCGCTCCCGCAGAAGGCCGGTCAGCAGTTCCGCCGATGCAGCGACCGGCACACCGTCGATCGCCGCGTACGAGTTCATGACCGAGCGTGCACCCCCATCGCGGATGGCCATCTCGAACGGCGGGAGCAGCAGGTCCGCGAGCTCGCGCCGGCCGACGTGCACCGGCGCATGATTGCGTCCGGCTTGCGAGGCCGAGTAGCCGACGAAGTGCTTGAGAGTGGCATGGACCCCGGCATCCTGCAGCCCCCGCACATAAGCGGTGCCGATCGTGCCGACGACGTAGGGGTCCTCGGCGATGCACTCGTCGACTCGCCCCCAGCGTGGGTCGCGGATGACGTCGAGCACGGGCGCGAGCCCCTGATGGATGCCGAGCTGTCGCATCGAGTCCCCGATGAGCCGCCCCATCTCCTCCACGAGAGCGGGGTCGAAGGAAGCCCCCCACGCGAGCGGAGTCGGGAAGGTCGCGGCCTTCCAGGCGGCGAGGCCGGTGAGGCACTCCTCGTGGACGATCGCCGGGATGCCGAGCCGAGTCTGCTCCCGCAGGCGCCGCTGCTCGTTCCACAGCCACGTGGCGCGCTCCACCGGATCGACGGGTCGGGTGCCGTACACCCGGGTCAGATGCCCGATGCCATGCGTCGTGGCATCCTCGTACTTCGTCGAGGTCACCATCTCGCCCGCCATCGGGGCGACGAGCTCATCGCCCTGGTCGACCCAGTAGCCGACGAGCTGGCCCAGCTTCTCCTCCAGGGTCATCTGGGCATGCAGGCCCTGAACCCGCTCCGATACCGCCGGGAGCCGAAGTTCACTCATCCCTTCACCGCTCCCGTGAGACCGCCGACGATGCGCCGCTCGAAGAGGCTGAAGAAGGCGAGCGCGGGGATCATCGACAGTGACGTGAAGGCGAGCACCTTCGCGGTGTCCACGGAATACTGCGACGAGAAGGCCTGTACGCCGAGCGGGAGCGTGAAGTTCGCGTTGTCGTTGAGGAGGAACAGCGGCAGCAGATAGCTGTTCCAGCTGCCTATGAAGGCGAGGATGCCGACCGTGATGACTCCGGGGACCGCGAGCGGAAGCACCATGCGCCAGAAGAAGCCGAGGCGGCTGCATCCGTCGATGAACGCGGCCTCCTGGATCTCGTCGGGGATGGCCCGCAGGAACGGCACCAGGATGATGATCGTCGTCGGCAGCCCGAAGGCGATCTGGGGCAGGATGACGCCGGCGAGCGAATTGATGAGCCCGAGGTCGCGCACGACGATGTACAGCGGTGTGATGGCGACGGTGATCGGGAACATGAGCCCGGCGGCGAACAGCGCGTACAGCACCCCTCGGCCCCGGAACTGGTATCGCGCCAGCACGTAGCTGGCCATGAGACCCAGCAGGATCACCCCCGCGGTGGTCGCGACCGCGACGATGGTGGAGTTCATCACCAGAATCCAGAACGTCGGCTCGGTGAGCACATCGATGTAGTTGGAGAACACCCACGGATCGGGCATCCCCGCAGGGTTGGTCGTGATCTGCGAATTCGTGCGGAATCCACCGATGATGATGTAGAGGACGGGGCCGAGCATGAGCGCGACCACGATGAACGCGACGAAGTAGACGACGGGTGTCGCCGCCCGCATCCGGTGAGGTCGGGGTGGGGGCAGCTCAATGGTCGCCAGTGCGGCGGTCATCGGGTGGTCCTTTCGGTGAGCGCGCCCGCGGTGTCGCGGCGGAGGACGAAGCGCTGATAGATCAAGGCGACGACGAGCGAGATGAGGAAGATCACGACGGCGACGGCGTTGCCGTAGCCGAAGTTGCCGGCGTTGCGACCGTTGGAGACCATGTAGGTCGCCATCGTCGACGTGCCGGCGACGGGGGCGATGTACTGCCCCCAGATGATGTACACCAGGTCGAACAGCTGCAGGGCGCCGATGATCGACAGGAACGCCCAGATGCRCAGAGTCGGGCCGAGAAGCGGGATCGTGATGCGCCATTGGATCTGCCAGTAGCTGGCGCCGTCGATGGCGGCCGCCTCATGCAGCTCCTCGGGGATGCCTTGGAGGCCCGCGAGGAAGAGGATGACGGCGAAGCCCACGTACTTCCACGTGAGGATCGCGATGAGCGTCCAGATCGCGATGCTCGGATCCGAGAGCCACTCTCGCGTGAGACCGGACAGCCCCAGATTCTCGAGCAGCCCGTTGAGTGCGCCGTTGGTCGCCAGCATGAGGCTGAAGCCGGTGCCGACCACCACCTCCGCGATCACGTACGGCACGAAGATGAGCACGCGGATCAGCGACTGCCCGCGCATCTTGCGGTTGAGCAGCAGGGCGAGCAGGAGGGCGACTGGTCCCTGGATCAGCAGCGACATCAGGACGATGAACGCGTTGTGACCGAGCGCTTCCTGGAAGTCGGGGTCGGTGAGGATCGTGACGTAGTTCTTCAGTCCGATGAAGTCCGTCGCCGGTCCATAGCCGTGCCAGTTGAAGAAGCCGTAGTACGCCGCCAAGATCACGGGGATGATGACGAAGCCGACGAAGAAGATCACCGCGGGCCCGGCCAGCAGTGCKATCTCCCAACGGCCCGACCGTCCGATTCCTCGGCGCCGGCGGCGCGGCGGCGCCGAGGGCGGCGGTGTGTCGCCGCCGCCCCCGGTCCGCTGCGCGAGATCCGTTTCCGGGCGATCGTCCGTCTTCGGTGTCTCGCTGATATTCATTGCGGAGTGTTCCTAGCCCTTCGCGCCGGCCTGGTTGGCGGCGTCGATCATCTGCTGCGGTGAACTCTGTCCGGCGAGCATCTCGACGACAGCCACGTTGAGCGCGTTTCCGACGTTCTGGCCGAGCACGGTGTCGAGCCACTGCGAGACGAACGGAGCCTTGTTGTAGGCCTCGAGGATCTGCACCAGGTACGGCTCGGTGACACCCGCCTGCGCCACGGTGTTGACGGGCGGCGAGTTGTAGGCCTCGTAGTAGGCCGTCTGCTGGGCGTCCGAACCGATGAAGCTCAGGAAGTCGGCGCACTCCTTCGGCGCCTGCGCGGAGCAGGAGTAGCCGTCGACGCCGCCCATGATGGAGCCGGGCTCACCCTTGCCGCCTGCGACCTCCGGGAACGGGTACCAGGCGAGATCCGCAAGCGGCTTCTCGTCCGGCGTGAGCGAAGCGATCACACCCGGATCCCACGCGCCCATCAGCTCGCCACCCGCCTGGTGGTTCGCGACCAGGCCCGCGGAGCTGCCCGCGCCCTGCTGGGCCGCGGTCGTCAGGAAGCCGTCGTTGAACGGGTCGGTCTTGGCGAAGTCGTCGAGGTCTTCGGCGGCCTTCAGCCAGCAGGGGTCGCTGAAGTCCTTCGAGTCACCCGTCTCCTCCATCGTCGCGGGCGCGCACTCGCGCAGTGCGAACCAGTAGAACCAGTGCGCCGCCGGCCAGGCGTCCTTCGCGCCGAGCGCGAGCGGCGCGACGCCGGTCGCCTTCAGCTTGTCGTTCGCCGCGACCAACTCGTCGATCGTCGTCGGGTTCTCAGTGACCCCGGCGGCGTCGTAGAGGTCCTGGCTGTAGAAGATGCCGCCGGGAAGCACCGACAGCGGCATCGCCCACACCTTGTCCTGGTAGGTCTCCGCCTTGAAGGAGCCCGCCGAGATGTTCTCCTTCGCCTCGCCGGTGATCTTGCCGGTGAGATCCATCAGCTGGCCGGCCTGCACCATGGCGGCCATCTTGCCCCCGCCGCGCTGGAGGAAGATGTCCGGCGGGTCGCCCGCATTGAGCGAGGTCTGCAGCTTGCCGTCCATGTCCTCGTTCTGGATCGACTGCATTTTGATCGTGACGTTCGGGTTGTCCTTCTCGAACGCGGCGATCGCGTCCTTCCAGTACTGCTGGCCGGGCCCCGTGGTGGAGTTCTGCCACAGCGTCATCTCGACGTTCCCGTCGCCGCTGTCTCCGGAGCCGCCGGCACTGCAGCCAGCGAGCGCCAGCGCGCCCACGACGAGTGCGGCGGACCCGGCGAGGATCCTGTTGCGCTTCATGTGATTCCCGTTCTCTTCTTTGAGGTGCACCCCCATCCTCCGGGGTGCCGTGGTCGGCGCGGTTCGGGACCGCGCATGCTCGGCGTGCGAACCGAGCGGGGAAAGTCTGTGCGCGCAACAAATATCTGTCAAACGTTTTCGAAAACGTTTTTCAACCCGTTATGCTTTCGAGATCATGGACCGACGTCCCACCATCACCGATGTCGCCGCCGCGGCCGGCGTCTMCGTGGCGACCGTCTCGAAGGCTGTGAACGGGCGGTACGGGGTCGCCCCTGAGACGATCGACCGGGTGCTGGCGGTCGTGGCAGAGCTCGGCTACGAGTCCAGCCTCATCGCGAGCAGCATGCGCTCTCGCACCACGGGGGTGATCGGTGTGCTCGTGGCAGACTTCGAGCCGTTCAGCGCCGAGATCCTGAAGGGCGTGGGGCAGGCGCTGAGCGACTCGCGCTATGACCTGCTCGCGTACTCGGGCTCTCATGGAGCGGCCGAGGGCTGGGAGCGACGCTCGCTGTCGCGGCTGAGCGGAACCCTCATCGACGGTGCGATCATCGTGACTCCGACGGTGGTCAACGTCGGCACCGAGGTCCCGGTCGTCGCGATCGACCCGCACACGGGCCCTGCCGATGTGCCGACCGTCGAGTGCGACAGCTTCGGCGGGGCGCTCCAGGCGACGCGCCACCTCATCGAGCTCGGCCACTCCCGCATCGGCTTCATCGCAGGGCGAACCGACCTGCGCTCCTCGATCGCTCGTGACGCCGGTTACCGCAGGGCGTTGGCGGATGCCGGACTCTCCGTCGACCCGGCACTCGTCGGGTCCGGCAGCTACCGCCAGGACGCGGTGCGGATCGCCGCCCTCGAGATGCTCCGTCGCGCGGATCGCCCGACGGCAGTGTTCGCCGCCAACGACATCTCCGCACTCGAGATCGTGAAGGTCGCTGCCGAGCTCGGGCTCGCTGTCCCGCAGGATCTGTCGATCATCGGATTCGACGACGTGCCCGAAGCCTCCGCCGCCAACCCGCCGCTGTCGACGGTCCGTCAGCCCATGCAGAGGCTCGGCGCCGAGGCCGCTCGGATGCTGCTCGCGCTCATGCGGGGTGAGGCGCCGGCGGCAACGCACCTCAAACTGCCGACTCGCCTCGTGCCGCGCGCCACGACAGCGCCGCCCGCGTGATCTCGGGTGCTCCGGCGCTCAGTGCAGCGTGACGCCGGCCGGGTCCCGCAGGAGTTCCGCGAGGGCGGCCTCCGCGGCGCCGATCAGCAGGCGATCTTCCCCGAGTGCCGCGGGGAAGATCTCGAGGTCTTCGCCGTTGGCCGGCATCGTCTGCGCCACGACGGCCTGCTTGAGGTCGTCGAGATCGTAKGTGGCCAGCATCCCGAGGAATCCGCCGAGGATCACGACGGACGGGTTGAGCACATTGACGGCGTTGGCGAGTGCGGTCGCGAGGATGCGGCGCTGTCGCGCTATCTCGTCGAGCACTTCGGTCGCACTCGTGGTGCGCAGCAGCTCCGCCAGGGTGGGCTCGTCGGCATTCGGGCGGCCCAGCGCTGCCAGCAGGCGCGCGCGACTGACTTCGTCCTCCAACACGCCATCGGACGCTCGCCGATCCGCGGCCGACGCGATACGCGGTCGGTTCTGGCCGAACTCGCCCGAGTAGCCGGACGCGCCCGCGATCGGCATCCCCTGCACGACGAGGCCGCCGCCGATGCCGCTCGCGCCGCCGTTGAGGTACACGACGTCGTCCACACCGCGCGCGGCGCCGAAGAGGTGCTCAGCGACAACGCCCATGGTCGCGTCATTTCCCACGACCGTGGGCAGTCCCGTTGCCTCTTCGATGAGCTCGCGCAGCGCGACGTCGGTCCACCTCAGGTGCGGGGCATCGCGGACGAGCCCGTCCGACGCGCGCACCAGACCCGGCACGGCGACGCCGATTCCGGCGATGGCCGCATCGGCGAGGTCTTCGGCACGCCACGCGCGGATTCGCTCGGCGATGAGGTGCGCGGTCTGCTCGGGGCCGATGAGGCCGGCCATCTCGATGCGCTCCCGGCGGCGCACCGTGCGGTCGAGTCCGACGGCGCCCAGCGTAAGGGCGTCGACCTCGGGGTTGACCGCGATGGCCATGACCCGAGGGTGCCCACTCACAAGCGGGGAAGGGCGGCCGACGCGCCGGCTGGGGTCCGGTGCGCGCTCCTCGACGACGCCGAGCGCGACGAGATCGCCGACGAGGTCAGCGATCGTGGAGCGATTCAGACCCGTTTCTGCGGTGAGGGTCGCACGGGAGACCGGTCCCTCGAGGTGCGCAAGGCGCAGCAGTCGCGCGAGATTCGCTTGGCGGCTGCCGACCGTCTCGTTCATGAGATGACGGCAGAGCTGACTTCTGTGGGCGGCCGGGAGACGGRGCGGGACACGCAAGCAGTATACGTTGCGATCGACAACAATCCGGGAGGCGGTGCGGCTCTGACGCGACCCGAGCCAGTGGACGAGGCATCCGGAATGGTATAGGTTGTGTCCAACAACAATTATCTCGACCATCCGCAAAGGAGCGTCATGCCCACCCCCACGCCCGCCGACAAGTTCTCATTCGGCCTCTGGACCGTCGGCTACAACGGCACCGACCCGTTCGGCGGCCCGACCCGCAAGCCCCTCGACGTGGTGCACGCCGTCGAGAAGCTCGCCGAGGTGGGCGCCTACGGCCTCACCTTCCACGACGACGATCTGTTCGCCTTCGGCTCGACCGAGGCAGAGCGCCAGTCGCAGATCGACCGCCTCAAGGGTGCGCTCGCCGCGACCGGCCTCATCATCCCGATGGTGACCACCAACCTCTTCTCGGCTCCGGTCTTCAAGGACGGCGGCTTCACCTCGAACGACCGCGACGTCCGCCGCTTCGCCCTCCGCAAGGTCATCCGCCAGCTCGACCTCGGCGCTGAGCTCGGCGCCAAGACCTTCGTCATGTGGGGCGGCCGCGAAGGCGCAGAGTACGACTCGGCCAAGGACATCCGCCAGGCGCTCGAGCGCTACCGCGAGGCTGTCAACCTCCTCGGCGACTACGTCACCGACAAGGGCTACGACATCCGCTTCGCGATCGAGCCCAAGCCGAACGAGCCCCGCGGCGACATCCTGCTGCCGACGCTCGGCCACGCGCTCGCCTTCATCGACTCGCTCGAGCGTCCCGAGCTCGTCGGACTCAACCCCGAGGTCGGACACGAGCAGATGGCGGGCCTCAACTTCGCGGCCGGCATCGCCCAGGCGCTGTACCACGGCAAGCTCTTCCACATCGACCTCAACGGTCAGCGCGGCATCAAGTACGACCAGGACCTCGTGTTCGGTCACGGCGACCTGCACAACGCGTTCGCGCTCGTCGACCTGCTCGAGAACGGCGGCCCCGGCGGCGTTCCGGCCTACGAGGGCCCCCGTCACTTCGACTACAAGCCGAGTCGCACCGAGGACGAGAAGGGCGTCTGGGACTCCGCTGCCGCGAACATCCAGACCTACCTGCTGCTCAAGGAGCGCGCCGCGGCCTTCCGCGCCGACCCCGAGGTGCAGGAGGCGCTCGCCGCCTCGAAGGTCGCCGAGCTGTCGGTTCCGACCCTCAACCCGGGCGAGTCCTACGACGACCTGATCGCCGACCGGGCCTCGTACGAGGACTTCGACACCGACGCGTACCTCGGCGGCAAGGGCTTCGGCTTCGTCCGCCTGCAGCAACTGGCCACCGAGCACCTGCTCGGCGCTCGCTGAGCATCCCGCTCCCACCCAGCCCGTCACGTGCCGGCGCCGCCCACCCGAAGGGCGGCGCCGCACGCTGATGGGCTCCTCTGACCGGTGACCCGGTCCCACAACCCGCGAATCCACCGATTCCGCCCGAGACCACGCAGTTCGCGCTCGGGCTGAGTGGATTCGCACCAAATCGGTGGATTCGCGAGAGTGCGAACCTCAAGGAAGGCAGCGACATGCCACTCGTGATCGGTGTCGACTCGTCGACGCAGTCGTGCAAGGTCGTCGTGACGGATGCCGCGACCGGCGCGGTCGTGCGCTCCGGCCGTGCGTCGCACCCGGACGGCACCGAGGTCGATCCGGCCGCCTGGTGGAGCGCCCTGCAGGTCGCGCTGCGCGACTCGGCGCAGGGACTCGCCATCGATGCGGGCGCACTCGACGACGTCGAGGCCTGGGCGATCGGCGGGCAGCAGCACGGCATGGTCGTGCTCGACGCGGAGGGTCGCGTCATCCGTCCCGCGCTGCTGTGGAACGACACCCGCTCGGCCGGAGCGGCCGCCGACCTGATCGCCGAGTTCGGCGCCGACGAGCTGGCTCGCCGCACCGGCCTCGTGCCGGTGGCGTCGTTCACGATCACGAAGCTGCGCTGGCTGCGCGACCACGAGCCCGAGAACGCCGCCCGCGTGGCGGCGGTCGCCCTCCCGCACGACTGGCTCACCTGGCGCCTTCGGGGCTTCGGCCCGTCGGACGAGTCGCCGCTCGGGCCGGTGCTCGACGAGCTCGTGACGGATCGATCGGATGCCTCGGGCACCGGCTACTGGAACCCCGAGACCAACGGCTACGACCGCGACCTCCTGGTCACGGCGCTCGGCCATGACGCGCTCCTCCCGCGCGTGCTCGGCGCCGACGAGTGGGTCACCGATCCCGACGGACGGCGGGTCGGACCTGGCGCAGGCGACAACGCGGGCGCCGCCCTCGGGCTCGACGCGCAGCCAGGCGACGTCGTCGTCTCGATCGGCACGTCGGGCACGGTGTTCGCCGTGTCCGAGCAGCGCACCATCGACCCGACCGGCACGGTCGCGGGCTTCGCCGATGCGAGCGGGCACTTCCTGCCGCTCGTGGCGACCATGAACGCGGCGCGCGTCCTCGACGCGATCGCCCGGCTGCTGGGCGTCGACTTCGCCGAGCTCAGCCGCCTGGCCCTCACCGCCGAGCCGGGCGCCGGCGGACTCACCCTCGTGCCGTACTTCGAGGGCGAGCGCACGCCGAACCTCCCCGACGCGACGGCCGAGCTCACCGGCATGACGCTCACCTCGACGACCCGCGAGAACCTCGCGCGCGCCGCGGTGGAGGGCATGCTCGGCGGCCTCGCCGCCGGGCTTCAGGCCGTGCGCGACCTCGGTGTTCCGCTCGAGCGGGCCCTGCTGATCGGCGGCAGCGCCCAGTCCGAGGCGGTCCGTGTGATCGCGCCGCTCGTGCTCGGGGTCCCCGTGGTCGTGCCCGAGCCCGGCGAGTACGTCGCGCTCGGCGCCGCGCGCCAGGCCGCCCGCATCCTGCAGGCCTGACCCCGCACAGGCCGGGCTCACAGGTGCCGCAGAGGTGGCATCCGTAGCGTGGAATCCATGGCGAGCACCGTGGACGACACGCCCATCAGCATCTCCCCCTCCCAGCTGCGCGCGCTCAGCGATCAGATGCAGCGGTTCCTGCTCGAGTACCGCTTCGGCATGCAGGAGGTCGAGACCAAGGTCGGGATCCTGCGCGACGAGCTGCAGCATATGCACGACTACAACCCGATCGAGCACGTCTCGAGCCGGGTGAAGTCGCCGGACAGCATCGTCGGCAAAGTCGCGCGCAAGGGCATCGACCCGGACTTCGACACCATCCGCGAGCGCATCACCGACATCGCGGGCGTGCGGGTGACCTGCAGCTTCGTRACCGACGTCTACCGGCTCTTCGACCTGCTCACCGCCCAGGACGACGTGACGGTCCGCCGGGTCAAGGACTACATCGCCCAGCCCAAGCCCAACGGCTACCAGAGCCTGCATGCCGTGGTCGAGGTGCCGGTCTTCCTCTCGACCGGCCGCGTCATCGTGCCGATCGAAGTGCAGTTCCGCACCATCGCGATGGACTTCTGGGCGAGCCTCGAGCACAAGATCTACTACAAGTACGACAACCAGGTGCCCGACCGTCTTGTGGCGGAGCTGAAGGATGCCGCGGACTCCGCCGCCGCCCTCGACCACCGCATGGAGCGGCTCCACCGCGAATTGCACGGCCCGCGTGCCGCCCGCGCACAGCAGGCCTGAGGCCCCCGCCGAATAGAGTGTCGAGCCGAGACGTTCCGCGCGAGCCGACACGTAATCGCCGTATCGGCTCGCGGTCAACGTATCGGCTCGTGGACTCGACAGCCCCCGCCGCACACACCGAACCCGCCGGACACGCCGGATCGCGGCATCCGGGGCGAGAATGGGCCCGTGCCCTCCGCCGACGCCGCGACCGAGAAGTTCGATGCGATCGCGGTCGAGCTCTATGCGCTCCCGCCCGAGCAGTTCACCGCCCAGCGCAATGCCCGGGCCGCCGCTGAACGTGACCTCACCGCACGGCTGAAGGCGCTCCGCAAGCCGACGGTCGCCGCGTGGGCGGTGAACCTCCTCGCCCGCGAGGGCCAGCTCGGCGACGCGCTGGAGCTCGCCGCCGCCCTTCGCGAAGCGCAGGACGACCTCGACGCCGCCGAGCTCTCCCGCCTCAGCCGCCAGCGGCGCGCACTCGTCTCGGCCCTCGCGAGTCAGGCGGTCGACCTCGCGAAGGACCGCGGTGTGGCGGTGAGCGCGGCCGCGCGCGACGACGTGCAGAAGACCGTCAATGCGGCGGTGATGGATGCCGCGGCCGCCGCCGCCGTCATGACCGCGCGACTCACCCGGCCCCTCGAGGCTTCCGGGTTCGATCCCGTCGATGTGTCGGACGCCGTCGGCGGGAGCCTGCCGGGCGTTCCCGACGCGGCGCCGCCGAACCGCGACGAGCTGGCCGAGCGGCGCGCCCGCAAGG
>NZ_JBFUFC010000046.1:0-21521 GCF_056403635.1 Microbacterium sp. P2_F9
CCTCTGCTCAGATCATCGAGGCACTCGTCATCGCAGCGGCCGCCGCGATCGGCGGCGGATCCACGGCGGCCGTCGGCCTCGCCGGAGCCGGTTCGTTCGCCGAGAACCGCATCCACGCCTCGACTCGCGCCGCCATCGATGGCGGCAGCGCCGCCAGCCCCCGCACGATCCGGGCCGCGTCGCTGAGCGTCACCGCCGACGATACGTCGTCGATGCGGGTCGTCGCGGTCGGCGCCGCGATCTCCGCGAACTTCGGCGGCAACGTCGGAGTCTCGATCGCGATCGGCCTTTCGATCGCCCTCAACCGCATCGACGTCGCGGTCTCCGCCGCCATCATCTCGGCCATCGTGACGACCACCGGCGGCATCACGATCACGGCGACCTCCCGCGGATCCGAGCTCTTCGATCTGACCGGCGTCTCGCAGGCCGGCCTGGGCGACGCGTCGGGCAACGACGAGGACGATGCCACGGATCCTGCAACGGATGCCGCGATCCTCGAGGGCATCGAGAATCAGTTCGACGCTCACGGGCACCAACTGATCGTCGGCCAGGTGCGCTCCGACACCCGCGTCGCGCCGTCGATCTCGTCGCTCAACACCTCCGCCACCCTGACCCGCGGTGTCGCGGTGCTCGTTGCGAACGGCCACTCGGCCGGCGGCGAAGAGGGCGCCGTGTACGTGTGGAACGGCGCCGACATGGTAGGCGTCGATCTGACCGCAGTGGACTTCGACGACCCGGCCGGTCACTGGCTCCAGGGCGACCACCAGATCCTCGTGACGAAGGGCGATGTCGTCTACGACGTCGTGAACGGCAAGTCCTACACGTACAAGGGCGCCACGGGCGTTCTCAACCTGGCATCGGTGTCGTTCACCGGTGCGAACTGGGCCTACGCGCCGCCGATCCTCTCCGTCGTCGAGACCGACCGCGTGTGGCAGCTCACCGCCGGCACCGACGTGTACCTCATCACCCTCACCGACGGCCGCTACATCGTGTCGCGTCCGACGATCGCCGCGGTCGCGGTCGCCGCGGCCATCGCGATCGGCGGCGCCGGTGAGGTCGGCGCCGGGGTCTCCGGTGCCGGCGCCTACGCCCGCAACGAGGTCCTTGGCTCCGCTCGGGCCTGGGTGCAGGACAGCTCGCTCGACGTGACCGGCGCCGTCTCGCTCGAGGCCGCCGCCAGCGCGACCATCGTCGCGACGATCGTCGCGGCATCCGCAGCCATCGGCGCCGGCGGCGTCGCCGGCGTCGGCGTCTCGATCGGCATCGCGATCGCCGAGAACCGCATCGGCGGCCCCGGCACCATCGCGACTCGCGCCCCGTACCGCGTCGCCGCCGAGCTCGTGAACACGTCCGTGCACGCCACGGGCGCCCTCACGCAGACCGCCACCTCCCACCAGACCATCAGCGCACTCGTCGTGGCCGCCTCGGCAGCCATCGCCGGGGCCGGGGTCGCCGCCGTCGGCGCGAGCGGCGCAGGAGCGGCGGCGATCAACACGATCGTGACGGATGTCGCCGCCACCGCGACGGGTCAGCCGAACGCGCAGCACACGGTAGTCGGCATCACCGCCGCCAGCATCTCGCAGACGGCGTCCGACGACTCGGCCATCCGCGCTCTCGCGATCGGCGCATCCCTGGCCGCGGCCTTCGCCGGCACCGGCGCGGTGGCGGCATCGGTCGCCGTCACGGTCGGGCAGAACACGATCGACACGGCCGTCAGCGCCGGCCTCGCCTCGGTCGGCGCCGTGCACGCGGCGTCGGTCACGATCCACGCGTCGAGCGACTCGAGCATCGATGCCCTCGCGGTCGCGGCATCCTTCGCCGCCGCGGGCGGAATCGCAGGCATCGCCGTCAGCGGCGCAGGCGCCTTCGCGTCGAACGTCATCCTGAGCCGCACCAACGCGTACATCACCGGGAGCACGGTCATCACGACCGGCGCCGTCTCGGTCACCTCCGAGAACACCTCGCGGATCTCCGCGGTCGTCGCTGCCGCCTCCGCCGCGGTCGGCGGCGGGGTCGTCGGCATCGGCGCGTCGATCGGCGTCTCGATCGCGCGCAACCYCATCGGCTACCGGCTCTCGGGGCTCGACGTCCTCTCGTCGCCCGCCGAGGTGCGCGCGTACATCACGAACTCGACCATCGATGCGGGCGGCGACCTGACGGTCATGGCCACGAACCTCGCCACGATCGACGCACTCGTGCTCGCCATCTCGGTGGCGGTCTCAGGCGGCGCCGTCGCGGTCTCGGCGACCGCCGCGGCCACCGACGTGCAGAACCGCATCCAGGTTCTCGTCCAGGCGTACGTCTCCAGCACCGTCGCGGTGACGATCGACGCGGATGATCTCGCGATCGTTGCCGTCGACACCGCGCGCATCCGCGCCGTCGCGGTCGGCGCCTCACTCGCCGTCGCCGGCGGCGGAGTCGGGGTCGCCGGCTCCATCGGGATCTCGCTCGCGCGCAATGAGGTGGCCGACATCGTCGCCGCCCACCTCTCCGGTGTCGCGGATGTGGATGTCGCCTCGCTCCGGGTCGCGGCGACGAGCGCGGCATCGCAGCCGGTGGCGACCGGCCCCCTCGCCCAGGCGACGCTCGACGACGCGGTCAAGGACACGAACGATCTCACGAGCAGCAGCCACGGGAAGCTGACCGCTGACCGGCTGGCGGCGCTGCGGGCCGCGCTCCCGACCCTCGGGCTCTCGGACCAGCTCGGCGTCACCGAGCTGGTCGAGGGCAGCGAGTGGGTGCTCCGCGACGCGGCGAACGGTCGCGGCTGGATCGTGCGGAAGGTCGGCGCAGGCTTCGAGATCGTCGCCATCACGATCGACGCTGTCTCGGTCGCGGCATCCGTCGCCCTCGCGGGCGGACCGGGCGCCGCTGCGGTCAGCGGCGGGGGAGCGCTCGCCACGAACATCGTGACGACGACCGTCAACGCGTACGTGTCGGGCAGCACCGTCCACAGCGCCGGTGCCGTCGACATCACGGCGGACGGCCGGGCGGCGATCGTCGCGACTGTCGTCGGCGCATCGCTCGCGATCGGCGGAGGCTTCGTCGCCGGCGCCGTCTCGATCGGCGTCTCGATCGCCCGCAACATCATCGGCTTCGACGCCGGCGACGGCACGACCGCCGACCACGCGCTGAGCGACGGCGCGAGCATCACCCACCCGATCGCGACCGGCGACACCGTGCTGGTCGACAAGGGGCCCGACAACGGGCGTGTCTACCAGTACGTCGGCGCGGCGCCGCTCACGAGCTACGCGAACGTCGACTTCAGGAACGCGAACCTGTGGCGCGAGCTGTTCACCCGCAACGCCGCTGAGGTGCGCGCGTACGTCACCGGTTCGACGATCACGAACGCCAGTGCGGTGAGGGTGCGTGCGACCTCCGCCCAGACCATCGCGGCACTCGTGCTCGCGGCTTCGGCAGGCATCGGGGCCGGCATGATCGGCATCGGCGCCGCCGGCGCCGGCGCGAGCGCCGAGAACCGCATCGCGGTCGACGTCGCGGCGTTCCTCTTGGGCCCCGGCACCATCACGGCCGGCATCGTCACGCTTTCGGCCACCGACACCTCGACGATCAAGGCGGATGTCGCGGCCGCGGCCCTCGCCGTCGGCGCGGGACTGGTCGGCGGTGCCGCCTCGATCGGCGTCGCGCTCGCGCGCAACGTCATCGCGAACCAGGTCGAGGCCTACCTCCACGGCGTGACGGTCCACACGACCTCGCTCACGGCGACCGCTAGTGACGACACCACGATCCTTGCCTTCACCATCGCGGCAGCCGTGACCGCCGGAATCGGCGCGCTCGGCGGCTTGGCGATCGCAGGTGCCGGCGCACTCGCGGAGAATATCATCCTGAGTGCGGTCCGCGCGTACGGCGAAGACTCCTCGATCGAGACCACCGGAGCGGTGTCCTTCGGTGCAACGGCAAGGCCCACGATCACGTCGACGATCATCGGCGTCGCCGGTGCGATCTCAGCCGGGGCGGTCGGATCGGGCGCCATCGCGATCGGTGTGGCGATCGCCCGCAACCACCTCGGGCTCGACTACGACTTCGTCAGCACCGCCGGCACCCAGACGGTCCGCAGCGGCGACAAGGTGCTCGTCGCCGACGGACACACGGCGGGCGGCACGCCAGGCGCCGTCTACCGGTACCTGGGTTCGACCGCGTCTCCCAACCTCACGAACATCAACTACGCCACGAACCTGCTCTGGGCTCTCGAAGAGCCGAACCGCGTCGAGGCGTTCCTCAGCAACACGAGCGTGGACGCGGGCGCTGCCCTGAGCATCACGGCATCCGACATCTCCCTGATCACCGCCACCGTCGCGGCCGGGTCGATCGCCATCGCCGTGTCGGGCGTCGCAGTGACAGCCGCCGGGGCGGGTGCCCAGGCCACCAACCGCATCGGCACTCACGTGCACGCCTACATCTCCGGCGGCACGGGTGTCGGCGCGGCCAGTGCGGCGGTGCGGGCGACCGAATCTGCGACGATCATCGCGAAGGTGTTCGGCATCTCCGTCGCGGTCTCCGTCGGGCTCGGCGGCGCGACGGCGAACGCCGTGGTGCTCACGGACAACCTCATCGCGACGGATACGGTCGCCTACATCGATGGCGCCGGAGTGGAGGCGACCGCGGGCGACGTCGTCGTGGCCGCTGCTGCGACATTGGACGCGAACGCCGAGACGGTCGCCGTCGCTCTCGCGGGAGCCGTCGTCGGCATCGCGATCGCGGTCACCGTTGCGACCGTCGCCAACCGCGCGCACACCGAAGCGCGACTTGGCACGGGGACCTCGGTCACAGCCTCGGGCGAGGTCGAGGTTTCAGCGACGGCCACGGACATCGCGATCGCGACCCTCAAGGGCGCCAGCGTATCCACTGGCCTCGCCGTCACCACGATCGGCGCGACCGTCACGATCGACGATGTGCTGATCGCCGAGGTCGCCGACGGCGTGCATGTGACGGCGGGCAGCCTCGTCGTACGAGTCGGTGACGGTGTCGGTGCACCCGCGACCCGGACGGCGACCGCGACGGTGAGCGCAGGGGCGGGCGGATTGATCGCCGTCTCGGCGATCTCGGCTCGGACGACCATCACGGGCAGGGCGCTCGCGCGCATCGGCGCCGCCGTGATCCACACCACGCTGGCCGTCGATGTGACGGCCGACGTGAGGATGCTCGCCGAGACGACGACAGTCGGCGGCGAAGGCGGACTCGTCGCCGTGGGTGTCTACGCGCCGACCGCCCAGGTCGGGACGACCAGCAGCCCTGCCTTCGTGTCGGCGATCGTCGACGAAGGCGCGGCGCTCACCGTGCGCGACCTCTCCGTCGCGGCGCGGACGAGGGGCGACGCGACGGCCAAGATGCCCTCGGGCGGCGGCGGAATCGTCTCCGTTGCGACGGGGAAGGCGGAGTCGTTCGTCGACACGCGTGCAGTCGCCCGGATCGGCCGTGCCGACGCGACCGTGGTCGACCCGAACGAGAACGTCGACGACTACGCGACGACGGTGACCGCCACGGGCAACGTCAGCGTGATCGCCGAGGCGAGCGAGTCCGCGACCTCTGACGCGGATCGCGGCAGCGGTGGAGTCGTCACCGTGACCGTGATGTCCTCGGTCGCAGCCGTGCAGGGCGGGGCGAGCGCCGAGATCGGCCAGCGGGTGACTCTCGCGGCGCGCAACGTCACCGTGCGGGCGACGATCCGCGCGGCCTTGGCGGACGCCTCGATGGTCGTCTCGAGCGGTGCGGCCGTCGACGTGAAGACGCCGTCTACCACCTCCTCGTCGATCACGACCACCGCTGCTGGGATCGGCCGCAACTCGCTGGTCACCGCGACCGGCTCGGGAGGCATCGGCGGCGATGTCGCGGTCACCGCCACCGGTCGGGCCGAAGCGGACTCATACGCGGCGGCGTGGGGCGGCGCTGGCATCGCGATCGGCGCATCGAACGCGAAGTCCACGGTCGATCCGACCGTTGCGGTGCAGGTGGGGGCGGGCACTCGCATCGCCGCGACGGGCAACGTCACGGTCACGGCGACGGTAAGCCGCACGCCGGAGAATCAGGGGCACATCCAAGACGGCGACATCCTGGGCGTGAACGACGGCGACGACACGCTCAGCGTGGACTTCCCGCTCCTGAGCGGCGACGAAGTGCTCTACTCGGCGACCGGTGGACAGATCGGCGGCCTCACGGCGTGCACCGGCACGGTCGCGGACTGCCGTCGCTACACGGTGACGGTCCTCGCTCCTTCCGTCAACGGCGGGCCCGCCACGATCGCCTTCGACCAGACCTTCACCCTCGCGAATGTCGACGCGGCGTTCGACGTGATCACGTTCCCCTCCGGACACGGCTTCCGTTCGGGCGATGCGGTTCGCCTGCTCGACGGAGCGCTGCAGGTCGTCGAGCCCTGGCAGGGCGTCGACGCTGCCGGCGTGCTCTACGTGCGCGTCATCGATCAGACTCACATCCGCCTGGTCGCCAGCCACGCCGCGGCGATCGCGACCGATGACTCCCTGCTGCGCGGGTTCACCGTCGCCGCCGGCGGGACCTACCTCACGATGGGTTCCGGCTCGCCGTTGGCCATCGGGGATGCGGTGACGTACGACGCACCCGCCGGCATCTCCTTCACACAGGATGACGTGGACGTCACCGTCACGACCTACGTCTGGTGCGGTACCAGCGTGACGGGCCCCGTGCGCGCCCAACAGTGCGTCGGGACGCCCTCGACCCCCGACCCGCAGGCGCCGATCGTCCACGCCGACACGGCGAACAACTTCTATGCACCCGGCCACGGCTTCTCCACCGGTGACGCGGTGGTCTATCACGGCTCCGGACTCAGCCTCCAGAACGGGCTGACCTACTACGTCATCCGCCTCGACGCGGACACCTTCTCGCTCGCCGATTCGTACTACCACGCGGTCGGCTACGTGGGCCTCGACGCGAACGCGGACGGAGACCTCACCGACGGGACCGACATCGCGGCCATCGCCCGGGCGGTTCTGGGAATCACCCGGGTCGACACGACCGAGGCGGGACGCACATCGACGCACACGCTGGCACGCGTCCTGGCCGGACTCGAGGACGGGCGCACCTACTACATCGTCGCCGGAGACTCCGCGTCGACCCGGGGTCTTTCCGCGACCCGAGGCGGCACTGCCATCGCGATCAGTGCGACGGACACCGTACAGCTGGAGCGCAACGACCACACATTCCTGACCAGCTCCGTCTTGATTCGCGGAGGAACCCATCGAATCGGGATCCTGGGCCTCGACCTCGCGCCCTGCCCGATCGCCTGCACCACCTCCGTCCAGGCGCTGCGTCTCTTGCTGAGCCCGGCGGCAGCGGGAACGCACACCCTCGTCGCACCTGGCGGCGCATCGCTCGCCAGCACCTACCCGGTCTCCGGGAACGGCTCCTCGACGGCGGTTGCTCGTGGCGGCCAGGGCGGCGGAATCGACATCAACACCCCGACGGCTCGCCTGTACTACTCCGCCGATGTCACCGTCAACATCGACGCGATCGAGATCCGCGCCGGCGGCAGCGTCACGCTGACAGCGCGATCCGAGACCAACGAGTCGTCCACCGGCAGTGCCGCGGGCGGTGGCGGGATCACCGTCGGCGAATCGCACGCCGAGGTGTGGGTGCTCAACGATGACGAACTCGACACCGCCGTCATCATCGCCGCCGGAGTGCGCATTCTCGCGGGCGACGACCTCACCGCGACAGCCGCATCCGACCACATCGTCTCGGCGTCCGCCAGCTCACCCGGCGGCGGCGGCATCAGTGCGAAGATCGCCGAGACGACGGCGCGACTCGACTTCAGCACCCGCGTGACCGTGGGGGCGCACGCGGAGCTGACGGCCGGCGACGCGCTCATCATCGGCGCACACTCTCGATCCGACGTACAGACCTACAGCGACACCTATTCGGTGGGACTCGGCGCCGGGGCGGACTCCGACGGCACCAACGACAACCGGGGTGCCATCGTCGGTGCCGACACGATCGTCACGATCGGTGCGGGGGCGGTCATCACGGGAAGCTCCGTCGCGATCGGGGCGTTCGTCGACCGCCTTTACGCCCGTTCGCGGGCGTGGGCGACGGCGTACAGCCCTATCTTCTTCGGGGTCGCCGTCGCGCTGACCGACGCCAAGGTGCAGATCGACGCGGTCACCAAGGTCGACATCGTCGGCGCCTCAGGCAGTGTCACGCGCATCACGGGTGACCGGGGTGTCGACATCAGTGCGGTCGTCGCGGCGCTCGAGGACATCCGCGACACCCGCCCCTTGCCTGTGGCCCTCTTCTTCTTCCCGATCCCGCACAAGTACGGGTCGACGAGTCTCACCACGACGATCTCGACGACGAGCTTCGTCATCGTCACCGCCGGCTCGCGCGACAACGGGCGGGTCGCCGAGACCGGACTGGTGCGCGGCACCACGGTCGGGCTCAACAAGGCGAACCCCGCGCTCGCGCTGTTGGTCGAGGCATCCACCTCCGTCGGCGACAGCAACGGCGAGACCATCACCTGGGGAGCGGATGTCGTCATCCTCGGCGGCCACGACGGCCAGCCGGAGCTCGTGATCGATGAGAACGGCTTCATCAAGGCACTCAACGGCGTGCAGGTGTGGGACGACCTCGGCGATGCCACGACCCTCGGCGTCGGCGCCCACATCACCGACGGCGACTACTACGTCAAGGTGACCAACGACGGCTACGGTGATGTCGCGTTCATCGCCGACACGAGCCGGAACCCCGCGGGCGTCACGCCGGTCTTCACCTTCCGCGACACCCTCGACTCCGTCGTGATCATCGACCGCTCCGCCAACGAGCTGCACATCGTCGGCATCGACATGGTCTACCGCGACCCGTCGTCCCCGCCCGTGCCCCCTGCAGCGCCGGACAAGCCACTGGTGCAGTTCGTGCGGATCGTGCGGGACTCGGTCGTCTACGCCGACGGCCACGCCGACGACGGCGTCATGGAGTTCGACCTGTGGCGCAACCTCAGCCCGGCCGGCTCGATCGTCGACGTGCAGAAGCTCGGCACCACCGCCGACATCGTGGTCCGCGGAAACATCCTGAACCCCGCGGGCTGGACCCGCATCCTCAACGACCGGGGTGACATCCGCTCCGTCGGCACCGCCTGGGTCGAGACGTGGGTCGCCGAGATCGAGGCGACGCTCGGCTCGATCGGTTCTCTCGCAGATCGCTTCGACATCCGGCTGGTCAAGTCCGTCAACCGCGGGGAGCGCCCCGGGACCGCCGACGACTCATGCCGTGACTTCGCGATGTTCAGCACCGCCGGCGGCGACGCGTACCTGCATCTGCAGGCCGTCGAGCGCGRGCCGGTGTGCGCCGGTGAGACGAACACCGGCTATCTCTCCGTCGGCATCGACCGGATCGCGACGGGCGGCACGGCCGACCTCGTCATCGAGGACAGTCTCCGCGACACCGCCGCGACCGGCCTCGGCTCGGTCCGAGTGCGCGTGGATCGCGAGTCCTACGACCAGGACCACACGAGCCACTTCCGCCCCGATGCCGGCGCGATCCGTCGCGACCCGGCGGCGTACGCACTCGGTGGCACCGCGATCGCGTCCGTCTGGACCTTCGAGCGCACCGCGACGCTCGTCCCACGCGCGGCGACGGTCCACCCGACCGGAGTCGCCGCGTTCACGCTGCCTCGCTCGATGACCGCCGCCGCGACGAACCCGCCGAGCGCAGGCATCACTGCGGGTGGCGACATCCGTGTCGCCGATGTCGAGGGTGCGTCCTTCATCACGAGCGCCAGCGCGGGGCTCGTCGGCCCCACCGTCACGATCGTGACCTACACCGACGTGCTGGGGACGGGCCACATCGATGTGAGCGTCGACGGCGACGTCATGTTGGAGGAGGTCGTCGGCGACCTGCGCGCAGGAATGATCCGGTCGCGCGGCAACGACGTGACGCTCTCGTCGCGCGTCGGCTCCATCGTGGATGCCCCGGCCGGTGCGAATGCCGCAGCCTCGACCGGCGACACCGATGCAGACGTGGTCGGCGTGCACATTCGCCTCTACGCGAGCATCGGCGGAATCGGCTCGACGTCGAACTTCCTGGAGATCGACTCGTCCAACCGAGACGGCGGACTGCAGATCGGCTCGCTGGCCGCCAATGCCGAGCAGAGCATCTTCATCACGGAGATCGATGGGCTCGCGACATCCATCGATGACCTCCGAGTGCTGCTCGTGGTGTCGGTGGGCGATGTGACGCTCGCCACACGCGCCGGGTCCATCGTCGATGCCCTCGGCGACGGCCTCTCCGACGTGCGCGGCAACTCGATCGACCTCGATGCGAACGGCGGCAGCATCGGCCTCGACGGCGACGACCTCGAGATCGACTCGTCCTTCGCGGGTGCCGGTGATGTCGGGCTCGAGGCATCCACCTCCATATGGCTCACCGAGTACAACAGCACGCTGCGTCTGGTCCTCGCCGACGCGCAAGCCGGCAACGTGACTCTCACCGTTCGTGAGACCGCCTCGCGCATGGATGAAGACCTCGACTTGCTCCGCAACGGCTCGGTGCGCTTCGCCGAGGCGATCCTGCGCGATGTGCCGCGCGGCCGCATCGCAGCGACCGGCTTCGTCCGGCTCCAGGTCGGCGACGACATCACCACCGACTCCAACAGCGAGATCCGTGCCGGCGGCGCCATCGACATCTTCGGCGACTGGCTCAACCTCGACGACCACTTCGGCACGACGATCGTGCTGCGCGGCGACATCACGCCGGGTGCGGCATCCGTCACCAACGTCTGGGGCGACACCGACGTCGACAGCTTCCAGCTCGGCGACCCGACAGGTGTCGACCCGGGCAACACCAAGACCGCCTACGGCTCGGCCGGCTACATCCACCTCGGCGGCGACACGCGCATGCACGGCGGCGAGAACCTCTCGGTGACCGACGGACCCGACGGCGAAGACAGCTTCACGGTCTACTACCTGCAGACGATGGATGTCGCGGCCGGCCACACCCTCGTGCTCGACGGGCAGGCCGAGAGCGACACCTACCGCTTCTACACGACCGGCAGCCGGGGGAGCCCCCGCAACTACATCGCGAACGTCCTCGACACCGGGGGGTCGGCCGACGGCGTCGACGAGCTGTGGATCTACGGCGCGGACAGCTCGCTGAATGGCTACCTGAACGCGACGACGCCGTACCCGATCGACGACCTCTTCCTGCTGCGGCGTGTCACCGCGATCGACGGCGAGACCAGCAGCCGACCCGGCATCGTCGCTCTGCTGCACACGACCCTCGCCACCGCCGCACCGGGCGGCGTCGCCCTGCTCGCCGACAATGCGTTCCTGGTGGAGCGGATCGGCTATGACACAGCGGTCAACGGACGCCTGTTCGTGCTCGGACAAGGCGGCAACGACTACTTCGCGAGCGACGACGCCACGGTCCTCGCGACGCTCGACGGCGGCGCAGGCAACGACACCTTCCAGATCGGCCAGCTGTACGGTCTGCAGCGCGACGCGACGGAGCGCACCGGCGCCCTCGGTTCCACGACCGGCGGCTCGCTGCGCGCGAACGACGTCTTCGCGACGATCGCGACTACTCGCGGATGGCTCTCAGCCGGCGCCAGCGCGCCGATGGTCGTGCAGGGCGGCACAGGGGACGACTCGTTCACGGTCTACGCCAACCAGGCGCCGCTGCGCCTCGAGGGCGACGACGGCAACGACCTGTTCGTCGTCCGCGCCTTCGCGCTCGCCCAGACGACGGGGGACTGCACCACCCCGACGAGCACCACCTGCGAGATCGTCTGGCGCGACGCCGCCGCCCAGGTCGCGATGCCGCGGCTCGGCGCGAGTCTCTTCTCCACCGCCGCGACCACGGACGTGCGCACCGGGGCCGGCCAGAACCAGGTGCAGTACACGATCAACGCCCCTGTTTCGATCGAGGGCGGCGCCGGCGTAGACAAGCTGGTCGTGCTCGGCACCGAGTTCGCCGACCACATCGTCGTGACCGCGCTCAAGATCTACGGCGCGGGCCTCGCGGTCACGTACGCGGGCGTCGAGCTGCTCGAGGTCGATGGCCTCGAGGGCGACGACATCTTCGACGTCCTCTCCACATCGCCCGGTGTCGCGACGCGCGTCATCGGCGGCCTCGGATCGGATGTCGTCAATGTCGCGGGCGACGTCGCCGGCGCCGTCGTTTCGCGTGAGGTCGAGGGGACATCGGGCGTCGTCAATCACGACATCACCTCGGCCGATCCCGACTACGCCGGCCTTCCCGCGCCAGGCATCGACGTCACCGTGGTGCGCGGCGACCAGAGCCCCGTCATCATCGAAGAGACGGGCGGCTCGACGCTCGTCCGTGAGGACGGCACCGCCGACACCTACCTCGTCTACCTCGCGAAGCAGCCGACGGCCGACGTCTACGTCACCGTCTCGGCCGCCCGCCCCACCAACACGGCCGTCAGCGGGGACAGCGTGTGGCTCTCGCGCCTCATTGCCGGCGCCGTCGACTACGACCGCAACATCTGGATCAACGGCGTCCTCACCCCGGTGCCGGCCCACGCGATCGTGCTGCGGTTCACCGCGACGGATTGGGACCGCGCGCACGCGCAGACGGTCTCGCTGATCGCCGCGAACGACACCGTCTCCGAGGGCGAGCGCGTCGTCGTGATCGGCCACTTCGTGATCAGCGCGGACGCGTACTTCGACCAYGTGCTCGTCCGTGACGTCGCCGTTACTGTGCGAGACAACGATCGCGCGGCCATCGAAGTCATCCCGATCGATCCTTCGAACAATCCCGATCACACGACCACCGTGATCGAGGGCAACGCCGTCACGCAGCTCACCGACCGGGTCATCGTGCGCCTCGCCACCGACCCCGGCACCGGTGTGGACGTCACCGTGCGTGTCACGCTCAGCGACCTGCGCGCATGGCTGACCATCGGCGATGACGTGACCCTCATCTCGGCGGGCATCATCGGCGTCTCGGGCAACGTGTACGACATCGTCATCCGCGACGGCCACTGGAACGACGGCCTCATCCTGACGATCAACGCGGACGACGACGCCACCCGCCAGGACCCGCACTTCACGACGCTCACCCTCGAGGTGCTCACGGGCAGCTACAGCACCGCCGCGCCCGTCACGACCGACGTCCTGGTCTACGACGACGAGACGCCCGGGCTGGTCGTCACCGAGACTGACGGCAGCACGCGCGTCATCACCGGAGCCAATGCGGCGGGCGACAAGTACAGCATCCGCCTCACCCGCCAGCCCACCGCGGACGTCACGGTCGCCATCGAGACCGACGGTCAGACGGATGTCGAGCTCGGCGTCGGCGTGACCTATCAGGCGCACGGGGCTCAGTTCGCCGGCGCGACCTCCTTCGACGCCGTGGCCGGCACGCTGACGCGTGGCGACCACGCCAGCTGGCTCGACGCCGGCTTCTTCGAGGGCCAGCTCGTGCGGATCGGGACCGGCGCGACCCTTTACAAGATCCAGTCGATCAGCAGCACGTCATCCGGTCAGTTCGATGTGCTCCACCTCATCACCACTGCGTTCACCGCGAGCGGCGCATCAGCGGGCGTGCGGCAGTGGGCCGCCACGGTTACCTTCACCGCGGCCAACTGGTACCTTCCGGTCACCGTGCGCCTTTTGGCGGACGCTGGGTTCGCCGTGGCGCCCGGTCGCGAGAACCTCAAGACCTTCGCGAAGCAGCCGCATCTGCTCGGCGGCATCCGAGGTCCGCTCGCCGTCGAAGGCGGCACCACCGCCGCCGACCGCTCGCTGCGACCCGCCGTGCTGCTCCCGGGCGAAGGCAACGCGCCCCTGTTCCAGATCGCACCGCAGCCGCCGGAGGCGCAGCAGGTCGACGTGCTGAACGTCTTCGCCGACTCGAGCCAGGAAGACCTCGTCGGAGAACTCACCTCGACGACGATCAAGGGTCTCGGCATGAGCACGACCCCGCTCAACCTCGGTGCGCTCCTCGGCGCGGGCGAGACCATGCCGTTCGGTGAGCCGGCCATCTTCCCGGCCGGAATCAGCTACGGCACGATCGTCTACAACCCGCTGACCGGCACATACAACCAGAACGCGGCGCTCTCAACGATCGAGGTGCTCAACATCCTCCTCGGCGAGGGCAACGACTACCTGCTGATCTCGAGCACGCTGCGCCCCGGCCCAGACAGCAACGCCGACGGCTCGGTCGGCTCGGCGGCGGTGCACGGCGGCATCACGACCGTCCACGGCGGCGGCAACTGGCACCTGCCGGGTGGCACCATCGGCGGCGACTACATCAGGATCACCGGCGGCGCAGGTCCGGGCTCGCCGCTCGTCGTCTACGGCGACACCTCGCAGGACGGCCACTGGTACAGCGGCGACGCCAGCGTTCCCTCCGTACGCGACTTCGGCAGCAAGCCCTACCCGGCCGAGGTCGGCGGTGGTGACGCGCACTTCGTCTTCCCCGTCGCGAACCCCTTCACCTATGCCGGCAACGACCGCATCGACGCGAGCGCGCTGTCCTTCCCGGGCACCACGCTCCCGACGGTCGGTTTCACCGCCTACGGCGGCTCGGGCAACGACACGATCACCGGCAGCACGGCCCCGGACTACCTCGTCGGCGGCTCGGGCAACGACACGATCTCAGGCGGCCGCGGCTCCGACCAGGTCTACGGCGACAACGGCGTGAACGTCGACGTCATCACCCGTGAACTCACGATCCCGTGGCTCGACAACAGCACGTACGCGAACCGCGACCTCCTCGCGCAGGGCGACGACGCCCTGCACGGCGACGCGGTCGACTCCAGCGCGAACACCGCCGACGAGTACGACGACATCATCTTCGGCGACTACGGCATGGTGCGTCAGGATGTCGCGTCCGCGACGGTCGGCGTCGGTCCGGCGTTCGGCTACCTCAACCCGACGAAGCTCGAGAAGATCGAGACTGCCGGACGCGTCCGCGAGATCGCCACCACCCGGCCGGCGAACGGCGGCGTTGACGTCATCACCGGCGACGGCGGCCGCGACCGGCTCTTCGGCGGCAACGGCGCCGACACGATCTCGGGCGGCGACGAGTCGAACGTCATCTTCGGCGACAACGGCCGCATGCTCTACATCGACGGTGACCCGAGCGTGACGATCCTGCACCTCGCCGAGTCGATCGACACGGCCTTCGGCGGCGACGACATCATCACCGCCGGCATCCACGACGACATCATCGCCGGTGGCATCGGCGGCGACACGATCGACAGCGGACGCGGCGCAAGCGTGGTGTTCGGAGACCACGGCCGGATCACCGGCATCGAGGCACAGGGTCGCAACCGGCCGATCGACACGGTCACGGCGCTCGATGACTTCCAGGTGCCCACGTTCGCTCTCGTTGAGACGATCAACCCGCGGCGCACCGGGGCGTCCGAAGACGGCGGAGACGACAGGATCACGACCGGCACGGGCCGGGACATCGTCTTCGGCGGCGCGGGCGCCGACCTCATCGTCGTGAACGCCGGTGAGCCGACGTCCAACCGCGACGGCAGCAATGTGGTGTTCGGTGACTACGGCTTCCTCGACTACGTGGCCGCCTACAACCCGAGTCCGCGCAGCCTCGATCACGTGTGGACGAGCGACGAGGCCTACGGCGGCGCAGACACCATCACCACCGGCGGCCGCAACGACTTCGTCTTCGGCGGCAACGGTGCCGACGTGATCAATGCCGGCTCCGGCGAGAACATCGTCTTCGGCGACTACGGCCGCATCACCGGCATCGAGTCCACCGTCTTCAACCGACCGATCCCGTCGACCCTGCCCGGAACCACGTCCTTCGACACCTACGCTCACGACGACTACCCGATCGAGGTTCTCCAGCTCGTCGAGGGATACGTCCCGGTCGGCGGAGAGTTCGGCGGTGGCGACATCCTCACGACCGGCGTCGGCCGTGACCTGATCTTCGGCGGTGCGGGCGCGGACCGTATCCTTGCGAACAACGGCCAGGATGCCACCCACCCCGACGGCAACGGCATCGTCTTCGGCGACTACGGCTTCGTCGACTATCTGCTGCGCGGCTCCGCAATTGCCGATGACGCCCACGACATCGAGGTCGTCTCGAGCTTTGCGACCTCGACAAGCCTCGGTGGCGCCGATGTCATCGAGACGGGCAGCGCCAACGACATCATCATCGGCGGGGCCGGCGCCGACATCATCCGTGCCGGCCAGGGTGCCAACCTGGTCGTCGGCGACAACGCCCGCCTGGCCACGAACCCCGAGATGGCCGACGAGCACAAGACGAGCTTCGCGGTGCACGAGTTCGTCATCTGCGTCATCGAGACGATCGGCTTCGACGACAGCGACGGCGGTCGCGACACCATCTACGGCAGCGACGCCCGCGACATCATCTTCGGCGGCGCCGGAAACGACGTCCTCTATGGCTTCGGCGGCGACGACCTGATCTTCGGCGACCAGGGCAAGGTGACGTGCACGACCTCGCCGTACAACCCGGAGGACCCGCACAACGGGCTCTGCATCGAGCAGGGCGGCACAATCGACTTCCGCGCCACCAACACCGACAAGGCGACGGGCTCGGGCAACGACCTCGTCTACGCAGGCGATGGCGACGACATCGTGCTCGGCGAGCAGGGCGACGACTACCTCTTCGGTGGCAGCGGCGACGACATCCTGATCGGCGGCTCGAACGTCTCGGGTGCCCTCGACGGCAACGATGTCATCGACGGCGGTGCAGGCAACGACCTCATCGCCGGCGACAACGCCGACTGCTGCCGTCGGGCCGATACCCTCGACCCGCGCATGCAGGCCCTGATCGGAAGCTCGATCTACGGCACCAGCATCCCCAACGGCACCGACGGCCACGCCCAGGTGACCGGCGCGATGCAGCATGACCCGAAGGGCGGCTCGCAGTACACGATCACCCTGCTCGACCACAACGACCAGCTCGAGCACAGCCGCGACATCGGATCGACCCTGCCGCAGCTCTGGGGCGACGACTACATCGCCGGAGGCGCGGGCGACGACGAGATCTTCGGCGAACTCGGCGCCGACGTCATCCAGGGCGACGGCTACGTCTACGGCCTCGTCCTCGGGATGAGCGGCTACACCGTCGACTCCGCCGGCATCCTGCTCGTGAGCGGCGTGAGGATCACCGCGACGGATGCCTGGCCGCACGTCCTCACGCGAGCCACCGGCGTCATCGGCGCATGGCGCGACAACGCGAACGACATGACAGTCGTCGACACTCTCGTCGTCCACCCGTCGGTCGAGGACGCCGTCACCGACGGCGACGACTACATCGAGGGCAACGGCGGAAACGACACGATCTTCGGCAACCTCGGCCAGGACGACATCATCGGCGATTCGTCGGACCTGTACGGCCTCGGCGACAACCAGCGGGTGACACTCGCGCAGCGCATCGCCGGCAAGACGACATTCTTCGGCACCAGCGGCACGCCCACCCAGTGGCGCGTCGCCGGACTCTCGACCGATGGCACGACGCTCACGCTCACCGGCTCGACGTCCGGCGTGACCGTCGGCACAACGCTCACGGTCTACGGCGCCGGCATCCCCACCCCGGTGCGGGTGACGGTCACGATCGTCGGGCCGAATACGCTCACCCTCCTGCTGCTCGGGGTCATCGACTCCGACGCCCCCGAACCCACCGCGGTTGCGGGCTGGCGCGCGATCGGCTCGTTCTGCCTCGACGCGACGTGCCGGCCCACCGGCGCTGACATGATCTTCGGCGGCGCCGGCACCGAGATCGCGCGCAACGATCCCGGCAAGGCGACCTACGGCAGCGACGGCTCGATCGTCACCGCCGATGCCGGTCACGCCCGCGACGCCGACGTGATCGCCGGTGACAATGCCCGCATCCTGCGGTTGGTGGGCACCAACGGGGTCGACTCCGGGCGCTACCTCACCTTCGCCTACGACACCTACACCGGCGGTCTGCGGCTCGTCGTGCGGGCCGTTGAGATGCTCGACTACACCTTCGGCGGACCGGGCTACCGGCCCCTGCTCGCGGCGACCGACCGGGGCCGGGGCGATGAGGTCCACGGCGAGTCCGGCGACGACACCGTGTACGGCATGACCGGCAACGACGTCATCTACGGCGACGGTCAGGACGACGACCTCATCGGCGGGTACGGCGACGACTGGATCACCGGCGGCACCGGCGATGACGGCATCCTGGGCGATGACGGCCGGATCGCTACCAGCCGCAACGCGCCGACCGGATGGACGACGACCGGCGTGACCTGCGTCGCGAACGGCACCACCTGCTACAGCGAGCCCCTCTACGGCATCCTCGCGCTGTTCCCCACCGACCCCGACGCGAAGACGACGCAGGGCGACGTCCTCAGTGAGGTCATCTATACACCGGGCCACGTCCAGGAGGAGACGATCAACGTCGCCGGTGTGCTCAACAAGACGGTCAACCTCACGCCCTTCTTCGCAGACCCGAACGACCTCGACCCGCTCTATCGGCCGCACGGCGGCTACGACGACATCCTCTTCGGCGGACTCGGCAACGACGCGCTGCACGGCGGCGTCGGCGACGACGCGATGACCGGCGCCGAAGCTCTCGTCGCCGGGTACGCGCCGAACTACGTGGAGACCTGCGCCGGTGGGCTGTCGATCGACTGCACCGCGGTGCGCAGCGGGCTCGTGCGCATCGACTTCGGACACCCGAACAACCCCGGCGACATCCTCCGCTTCAACCCCGACGACATCGACGGCTGGCATTACGACCGCACTCGCCGCGCCGGGGAATTCGACCTCTACGACGAGTACGAGCCGCGCCGCGCGATCCTCTTCGATGCCACCGGATCGGTGTGGACCTGCACGGGCTACACCCCGAGCGGCCACACCTGCACGGGCAGCGCCGACATCACCGCATACTCGAACCACTGGTTCCTCAACAACGTCACGACCGAGGGCCCCACCATCGTCGGCTGCATCTCGTTCGCACCGAACGGGGACTGCCTGGGCTCGGGTCCCGCGAAGAGCGACGGCGCGGACGTCTTGTTCGGCGACCTCGGCAACGACTGGATCGTGGGCGGCACCGGCCACGACACCCTGTGGGGAGGCTGGGGCAACGACCTGCTGCAAGCCGACGACGACCTCCATTCTGGATGCCTCGCCTCCACGCCGAACGGCACGTGCACGCAGACCGGCGACACGTGGCTCAACAACACTCCCGACACCCACCCGGCCTACGAGGATCGCGCCTACGGCGGTGCGGGTCGCGACATCCTGATCGGCAACACGGGCGGCGACCGGCTCATCGATTGGACCGGTGAGTTCAACAGCTACCTCGTGCCGTTCGCCCCGTTCGGCATCGCCACGGTGAGCCGCCAGGTGCCTCCCGCGCTCTTCGAGTTCCTCTACGCCCTCTCGGCCGCACAGGGCGCCGACGCGACCCGCGCCGCCGACTGGAACATCGACTACGCCGACCGCAACGGTGAGCCCTACGGCGAAATCGGCCTCATCACACAGAAGGACCACGGCCTCTGGCAGGACCAGAGCGGTGCCCCGGCAGATCCGCAGGCGGGCAACATCCCCGGCGGCAAGCGCGACGTGCTGCGCAGCGCGAGCTTCGACGATGGCAGGCTCAGCGCCGCCGCGATCGATAGCGGAGTCTGGGCGGTATCCGGCGGAGCGCTGTCGGTGTCCGCAGCCTCCCTCGGGAAGGATGCCGCGGCCGTGTTCGTCGTCGACGACACGCTGCCGGTCTACTTCGAGCTTGGTGCGCAGGTGAAGGTGACCAAGCCGACGGCCGGCTGGAAGGCCAACGCGTACGTCATCTTCGACTATTACTCCCCGACGGACTTCAAGTTCGCCGGCCTCGACCAGTCGACCAACAAGATCGTGATGGGGCACCGCAACGCGAGCGGCTGGATCGTCGACGTGCAGGCGGCCGTCGGCAGCATCGTGGCCGACAGGTACTACGCCCTGCTCGTGTCGGTGTCGGGCATCTTCGTGACGGTCTCGCTCGACGGCGTGCAGAAGCTCACCTATCAATTCGCCCCCCGCTACGTCGACGGGATCGCGCGCGGCCTCAACACCGGGCTGGTCGGGGTGGGGTCCGACAACTCGCGCGGCGTGTTCGACAGCTTCGTCGTGCAGACCGTGCCTCCGCAGACGACGTTCGACACGACCGAGGACTTCAGCGACGGCGTCGCGGATGGCCACACGCCCACCGGCACGTGGAGCGTCGCGAACGGCGTCCTGCGCGGCACGGGTGGTTCGAGTCCTGCGACGAGCATGATGGACCTGCCGGCCCGCGCGACCGGCGGCACGACCACAACCCTCGCGGCCAGCGTCAACCTCGCCGCCGGCGCCTCGGGCGGCTTCATCATCGACGGCTACGGCGCGACCGACTACAAGTTGGTCCGCCTCGACCAGGCGACCGGCACGGTCGTGCTCGCCCACCGCGTCCATGGCAAGACCGTCGTGGATGCGACCTTCACCGCCGCGCTCGCGGCCGGAGTCGCCCACCAGCTCGTCGTCACCCTCTTCGGCACGACCGTCACGGTGAGCGTCGACGGGGTGACGCTCGGGTCCTTCTCCTACAACGGCGCCGTGGCCGACGGGCAGCTGGGGCTCCTCGCCATGACCGGTGCGACCACGTTCGACACCGTGCACGTCACGTACGGCGTTCCGCTGACCTTCTCACCCGACCCGATCGCCCCGACCCTCACGGTGCCTCCGGCCATCACCCGCACCGCCGCAGCCGGCGCCGGCACGCTTCTCATCAGCGATGCGACCCTCGGCACAGCGACGGCGAGCGACAATGTCGCAGGCGTCACGGTGAGCCGCACGGGAGTACCGGCAGGCAACCTGTTCGCCATCGGAGTCACGACGATCACCTGGACCGCGACCGACGCCTTCGGGAACAAGACCAACGGCACCCAGCGCGTGACGGTGCTCGCATCGCTTCCGGTCGTCACGATCACCGCGACGGATGCGGCGGGTGCTGAGGCAGGGACCGATCCGATCGTCTTCACCGTCACCCGCTCGGGATCCACGGCGGCTGCCCTCTCCGTACAGGTCTCCTTCGGCGGAACGGCCGCGGCATCCGACTACGCGGTCACCGTCACGGGCGGCACGTACTCCGGCGGCATCCTGACGATTGCCGCTGGTTCTGCGTCGGCGGTCGTCACGGTGCGGCCGCTCGACGACACGCTCGTCGAGACGTCGGAGTCCGTCACCCTCGCGGTGGGCGCCGGATCCGGCTATGACCGGAGCGGCGCGACGTCAGTGAGCGGCTCCATCGCCGACAACGACCCGCCGCCCGCGCTGCCCACTGTCACGATCACCGCGACGGATGCCGCCGGTGCCGAGCAGGGGACCGACCCGGTCGTGTTCACCGTCACCCGCTCGGGATCCACCGCCGCGGCGCTCGCGGTCAGCGTCTCCTTCGGTGGAAGCGCCGCTGCGTCCGACTACGCGGTCACTGTCACGGGCGGCACGTACTCCGGCGGCATCCTGACGATTGCCGCTGGTTCTGCGTCGGCGGTCGTCACGGTGCGGCCGCTCGACGACACGCTCGTCGAG
>NZ_JBFUFC010000047.1:0-21406 GCF_056403635.1 Microbacterium sp. P2_F9
CTCCGGAGAGCAAGTCCGCGAGGATGTCGAACTCGCTGCGGGTGAGCTGCAGATCGTCGCCGTCGACCGTGACCACACGCGTCTCGGGGTTCAGCCTGAGGCCCTGATGCTCGAGCCACTCGGCGAGCGGCTGGGCCGCGGGCTCGGGCGCGTTCGCCGCCGGCGGCGCGGCGATGTGGTGCCGCGGGCGACGCAGCATCGCGTCAATGCGGGCGCGCAACTCACGTGGGCGGAAGGGCTTGGCGACGTAGTCGTCGGCGCCGGCTTCGAGTCCCTGCATCGCATCGATCTCTTCGGTGCGCGCGCTCAACATCACGATGTAGGTGGCACTCATCCCCCGGATCCGCTTGGCGGTCTCGAAGCCGTCCATGCCCGGCATGTTGACGTCGAGGGTCGTGACGAGGGGCTGATGTAAGCGGACGAGATCGAGGCCGTCCTGACCATTCGCCGCGCCATACACCGTGAAACCGGCCTGCGCCAGGATCGTGGACAGAAGGGACCGGATGTCTTCTTCGTCCTCGATCACGACGGCGACGCGCGCTTCTTCCATGAAATGCACCCTCTGCCGCCGGCGGTGGGCGGCGGCTCCTGAACCTCGCTCAGGATATCCCGGTCAGCCGTCGAGGGTCCCGAGCCGCACCGAGACCGGGCGGTCGGCGCCAGGCGCCAAGATTTATGTTCGAATGTCGGTGGCCCCTCGTATCTTCGAGATATGAGTATTTCATCGAACGTGGAGGCCGGGCCGGCAACGTGGATCGATGACGCGTCGCGGTTCGTCGATGAGGCCGACCTATGGGCGGCAGACGAGCTGGACCCGTGGGCGGAGATCGAACGGTTAGAGGTGAGCGGCGAGGCACACACGGCCGCGGCGCTCGCGATCGAGGGCCTGACGATTCGCGGCCGCGTGCTGATCGCAGATCAATACGCCGGGATCGCCGACCTGCTTCGGGATGCCGCGGCCCGCCCCGACCCGTGGGTTGGGCCCGATCCGACCCTCGACCGCGCCTGGCGTGACCCGCGCGATCGCACGGTGGGTGCCGTGCGCGCCGAGCGCCGCGACATCGCGGTGCGCGCCGCAGCCTTGGACCTCGCCGTGCGGCTCGGGATGTCGGCGTCGATGATCCGCACCCGCGGCGCCCATGCTGACACGCTGCGGAAACGGTGCCCGCTCGTGTGGAGCGCTTTCCGCGCCGGGCTCGTCCCCGAGCTGAATGCCGTGACCGCTGCGCAGCAGGCCGCATCGCTGCCGTTCGACTGTCCCGACGCGTGGGCTGCGTTCGACGACGCTGTCGCGGCCGCCGCGAAGAAGCTGGCGCCGGGCAAGTTCCGTCTGCGAGCTCGGGTCGTTCGAGAGCGTGTGCACCCCGGACTTCTCGATGCCCGCCATCGCCGTGCCGCCGAAGACCGCGGTGCCTGGGTCACTGCCGAGCACGACGCGATGGCCAGCTTCGGCGCATACATGCCTGCCGCCGACGCGTATGCCGCCTATGCCAGGGTCGACGCCCAAGCGCGCCACCTGGCGGCGCAGCCCGGCGAAGACCGCACCCTCGCGCAGCTGCGCGCCGACGTCATCGCCGACCTGCTCGCGAACGGTGAGACCACGTCGTCTGGGCCGCGCACCGGCCGGCCATCGGTGGCGCTCACCATCCCGGTGATGACCCTTCTCGGGCAGGACGACGCACCCGCCATGCTCGACGGCTATGGCCCGATCGACCTCGACACCGCCCGCCGGCTGGCCGGAGAGGCCGCCAGCTGGATCCGAATCCTCACCCACCCGGTCACCGGCACCGTGCTCGACGTGGACCGCACCACCTATCGTGTGCCGAAGGCGCTGCGGCGTTGGCTGGGCGTCCGCAACCCGGTGTGCGTCGGCCCCGGCTGCACTCGCCTCGCCCGTGACTGCGATATCGACCATCGCCTCGACTGGCAATACGGGGGAAAGACTTCGGCGGAGAACAACGCTCCGCTCTGCGAACCCGAACATGTCATCAAGACGAAGAGCAAGTGGGAGCTGTATCGCGACGAGATCACCGGCGCGACGTGGTGGATCAGCCCCACCGCACTCAGGGTCGACGTCGATCCGCCACCGTTTTGAATGGGGCACAGCCCCGCGCGTCAGCCGTCGAGCACCTCGAGCCGCACTGATACAGGACCTCCCTCGACGAGGTGCTCGGCATCCCGCACCGCCTTCTTGAGCGGCAGCACATAAGCGCCCTGCGACGAACCGGGGAAGATCGACGTGCGCCACTGCGAGCCTCCGATGCGGGCGAGCACGCGCACCGAGCCGAAGCCGCGGAACGGCCGCGGGATCTCACGGATCTGCTCGCTCAGGTCTTCGGGCAGCGACGTGAAGAACCACGAGTCGGTGCGCGCGTCCCAGCGCCAGACATCACCGTCGAACTCCACGATCATGGCGTCAGGGTACCGTCGCGGGCCGTCTCTCGGGCGGCCCTGCTCGCAGGATCTTGCGCACCAGGGATGCGAAGGTGCACCTTTTCCTTAGGCGCGCCCCCTCGCCCCGCGGGCCCCGCGGACGGGCGCGCAGAAAAGAGCCGAGCCAATGAGGGCTTTCGCAGTTCCGGCGCAGGGCGAGCAGCCCGCCCACCTCGACGTCGACACCCCCGAGCCCGACACGGGCGAGGCGCGCGTGCGCATCAACGCGGCATCCGTCAACGGCTTCGACCTGGCCGTCGCCGCGGGCTACATGGCGGGCTTCTTCGAGCATCGGTATCCCCTCGTGCTGGGTCGTGAATTCAGCGGAGTGGTGGATGCCGTGGCCGACGGTGTCGACCTCGTCCAGCTGGGCGACCGGGTGTTCGGAGTCGTCTCGAAGCCGTACCTGCGGGAGGGCGCGTTCGCCGAATACACGACGGTGGTCGTCGACGGTGGATCGTCGTCGCTCCGGCGGTGCTCTCGGACTCCCAGGCCGCGTCCCTCGCGCACACCGGCACGACCGCCCTCGCGTGCCTCGCCGCGCTCGGCGACCTGGCGGGCAAGAAGGTGCTGATCGTCGGGGCCACCGGCGGCGTCGGCACCCTGCTCACGCAGCTCGCCTCGGCCGCCGGCGCGGAGGTGATCGCAACGGGTCGGACTGACGAGGGGCGCGCGCTGCTCACGGAACTCGGCGCAACGCACTCGGTGGATTACGCGCAGCTCGACGCGGCGGTGCGCGAAGTCGCGCCCAATGGCGTCGATGCCGCGGTGCACCTCAGCGGCGATCCCGCCGAGATCTCGCCACTCGTGAAGGATGGCGGCACCTTCGTGTCGCCGATCCTCTACTCCCCCGAGATGTTCGCCGACGCCGGTCGGGTCTCGCTGGCGCCCGTTGCCGCCTACCCCAACGCCAAGTCGCTGCAGACGCTGGCCGACCTGGTGGAGGCGGGCGAACTTCGCGTGATCGTCGACCGCGAGCATGCGCTGGACGACATCAGGCAGGCGTTCAGCGAATACGGTCGCGAGACGATCGGGAACATCGTCGTCGTCATCGGGTAGCCCGCGTGACGGGGCGTTTCGTCTCGCTTCGTTCGCTCAACGACCCCGGGGGTGAGCGGACGGGCGAGTCAGCGAATATTCGTTCTACCGAATGAAGCGCAAAACCGTCATGATGGTCGCGGGAAGATCGTTCATTCCGGTCTCGATGTCGAGGACCGAACGGCACGATCTGGGAACGACCAGACTTTGGGGATTGCCGGCCGTGGGGCCCGGTGAAAAGTCAGCGACTGGGGAGGCCTCTCCTGAAGGCGCTCGAAGCAGACTTCGCTCGGGCTCGGCACAGGCACTGCTGGGGCAACCAGCGTGCACGAAGGGGAATGTCAATGAAGAACAAATGGAAGGCGCTCGCCGGCGTCGCGGTTGCCGCGGCACTTGTGCTTGCCCCGATCATGGCAACGGGAGCCGTCGCCACCGAGGGCGGCGGCGACGACGCCGTCGCCGAGAAGAAGGTGTTCGTCTGCAAGTACGTCGGCACCCMCGGCGTCAACGAGCACGCGGACCACGTCATCTCGGTGTCGACCAGCACGCTGGATGGCTTCGACGGCGCGACGCTCCCGTTCGTGTTCGCGGACGGCCAGAACCAGTCCGTCGCCATCGCGTTCGACACGGGCCAGCCCGAGCCGAGCATCGACGAGTGCCCGGCGGGCGACCCCACCCCGGAGGACTTCCCGATTCCGGACCAGTTCAACGCCGCGCCTACTGTCACCTGCGGCGAGGCTGACTCGTTCGACACATCGTTCCTCGGTACGCCGCTCAGCACTGAGGGCGACGTCTCCATCTATCAGTTCCAGAACATCTACGTACATGTCGATCGTTCTGTCGCCGGGAAGGTCACCCTCACGATCTCGCCCATCCCGGGCTTCACGATCTCGGGACTGAGCGACGAGTGGGACGAGGGCGAAGCGAACTTCTCCCGCACAATCGAGCTGAACGAGCCCGAGGCGTGCCCGCTGGCCGACATCCCGGTCACGCTGACGGATCCGACGATCGTAGCCCGGTGTGGCGTGAACAACGACGAGATCCTCATCCCGGCCAGCACCGATGGCGTCACCTACTACTGGGAAGACGAGGAAGACTCTGACAACGCCAACGTAGTCGCGGTCGTCGAGGCTGGTTACGTGCTGGAGGCCGTGCCCGCCGGCTGGGAGCAGGTCGACGAGTACGTCTACCTCTTCGCCTCGGAGACGGAGCCCAACGACGAGCCCTGCCCCGTGACTCCTACGCCGACCCCGGTGCCCGCACTCGCGGCGACCGGTGGAGACGTGAACCCGGTGCTGCCGATTGGTGCGGGCATGCTCATGCTGACCGGTGTCGCGCTCATGGTCGCACGGCGGCTGATCCGGCACTGATCCGCTGATCTGAACGGCGGAAGCCTCGGCCTTCGGGTCGGGGCTTCCGTACGTCTGGGGCCGGCGCGCTTCGACAAGCTCAGCGACCAGGGATCAGGCGCTTCGACAAGCTCAACGAGCCGGGATCGGCCGTTTCGACAAGCTCAGCGACCAGGGGTCAGGCGCCGAAGCCGGCGGCCAGATCCTCGTCGGACGGCGACCACGTTGCGGCTGCGGCGACGCCGGGGGCGGCATCCGCTCTCCGTCGCCATGCGGCGCCCTCGGGCCAGCTCGCGGCGAACGTCGGCAGCACGCGCCACACCCGCCGGGCCAGACCGCTGACCGTCGTCACGGGACGTGCCGAAACCGGCATACGCAGTTCGGGGTCGTACCTAACGCCGTCGGCGGGGCGCAGGCGGATCGTCAGATCGAGATCGTCGTGGATGCCGGCGTTCGTGCGGTCGACCTGCTCACGCACGCGCTCCCACACGCCGGAGCGCATCGCGAAATTAGAGCCGAAGACCAGCGGGATGCCGAGCCACTTCTTGATCCAGTAATGGCCGCCGCCGATGTACCAGTGCTCGCCGAGATAGTTGACCATCGGGCTCGCGCCGTAGAACTCCGCTCCCCCAGTCAGCACCCCGAGCCCCGGGTCCGCGACGAACGCGCGCACGACGCGGGCGATCCAGTCCGGGTGCGGGCGCGAGTCCGCGTCGAGCCTCGCGATGATGTCCGCTGAGCCGCGGGCCGCGTCATAACCGGTCGAGGCGGCAGGCCAGATGCCGACGACGCGTTCCTCGATCACGTCGGCGCCGTGGCTGCGGGCGATGTCGGCCGAGGCATCCGAACTCGCATTATCGACCACGATCACGCGGTCGGGGCGGTGCGTCTGCGCCGCGAGCGCGCGCAGGCACGCCTCGAGAAATTCAGCGTCGTTGCGACACGGAATGACGACCGTCACGAGGGGCACCAGAGGCACGTTGCTCACATTACCGCGCGCCTGATCGCCGAGTCGTAGGCTCGTCGCATGGGCCGCTCAGGGAGTGCGCGGCGCCAGTCTCCGACGGGACGCGAAGGGGTGCTCGATGTCTGAATCGCTGCGGATCGTGCCGGCGAACGAGGCGTCGTGGGACGACCTGCAGTCAATCCTCACCGGTGCTGCGGCGCGATGCCAGTGCCAGCGGCAGCGCCTCGGCGACCACGACTGGTTTCGTATGCCGCAAACGGAACGCAGTGCGATCCTCCGCTCCGAGGTCCACTGCGACGACCCTCGGGCAACCGAGACGATCGGCATCGTCGCCTATCTCGGCGACGAGCCGGTGGGCTGGTGCGCCGCCGATCGGCGGTCGGTCTACGGCCGGCTTCGCGGCTCGCCGGTGCCGTGGACGGGACGATTCGAAGACAAGGATGACGACACCGTCTGGGCGATCGCCTGCGTCGTCGTGCGCAAGGGATACCGGCACGAGGGGCTGATGTATCCGCTCGTCGCAGGAGCGGTCGAGCACGCGCGCTCCCGCGGGGCCGCGGCGATCGAGGGCTACCCGATGATCACGGGCGGGGCGCAGGTGATCTGAGAGGAGATGAGCATCGGGGCGGTGGGGCCGTTCCTGGCGGCCGGATTCGAGGAGATCTCGCACCCCACCAAGCGTCGCGTCGTCATGCGGCGAGAGTTCTGAAGCGGACGGATGCCTCGACCCGGCGTGACGCGCTCACCCCCGGCGGATGAACGTATTACGCGCGAAGGCGTGTCGGTCTGGACGTAACCCCGCGGGACGCGGGATCATCACGATGCGTCGCGTGTTGAACTTCGCGCCATGCACACCCGAGATTCCTGAGAAAGGGGACTACACATGTCCGACACACAGCAGTCCCGCTGGACTGGATGGGCCGTATTCGGCGGCGTCATCCTGATCATCGCCGGCRCCATCGATGCGCTCTACGGCCTGATCGCCATCCTGCTGCCGGCTAGCACTTACTTCCTGGTGACCGACGCCTCTGTCATCCTCTTCGATGTGGCCGGCTGGGGCTGGTGGCATCTGATTCTCGGCCTCGCTCTGGTCGTGGTGGGCGTCTTCGTGCTCCGCGGAGCAAGCTGGGCGCGCATCACCGCCATCATCCTGGTCGCGATCAACGCGGTCAGCCAGGTCGGCTTCCTGCTGGCGGGCGTGCAGCCGTGGCTGTCGCTCGTCCTCATCGCGCTCGACGTGTTCGTGATCTTCGCACTGACCGTGTACGGCAAGGAGCTCGCTGACAAGTAGCCCGCTCGCGGGCGAGCAAGGGCGCCGCTTCCTTCGGGGAGCGGCGCCCTTCTGCGTGTGCGGGCCGGCGCTTCGACAAGCTCAGCGACCGGAGGTCGGCCGGGCTACCAGAGGGGGTGGATGGCCTCGCGCAGGCGACGGTCGTAGACGTCGTGGACGACGGCATCGAACGCCGCGCGGTCGAACCCGGAGCCGTCTTCGAGGAGGGCCGCGGCATCCGCGTTCGCCTGCGCCTGCGCGACGCTGCGCGCACCCGGGATCACCGAGGTCACACCCGGCAGCGACGCGATCCACGCGAGGCTGGCCGCGGGCAGCGAGACGCCCGACGGGAGGGCGGCGGCAAGTTCTGCCGCGGCATCCAATCCCGCTTCGTAGTCGACGCCCGAGAACGTCTCGCCGCGGTCGAACGCCTCGCCGTGGCGGTTGTAGGCGCGGTGGTCGTTCGCCGCGAAGGCGGTCGACGCCGTGTATTTGCCCGACAGCAGCCCCGACGCGAGCGGCACCCGCGCGAAGATCGCCACGGCAGCAGCCGCAGCGGCCGGCAGCACCTCGTCGAGCGGCTTGAGCCGGAACGGGTTGAGGATGATCTGCACGTTCGTCACGTTCGGGCGGGCGATCGCGGCGAGCGCCTGCGCGCACGTCTCGACCGAGACGCCGTACGCGGCGATCGCGCCGTCGGCGACGAGCGCGTCGAGGGCATCGAAGGTCGGGTCGTCGTCGATCACGGCCGTCGGCGGGCAGTGGAGCTGCACGAGGTCGAGCGTGTCGACGCCCAGGTTGCGGCGGGAGCGGTCGGTCCACGCGCGGAAGTTCGCCGGGCTGTAGTTCTCGGGCTCCTGCGCGAGGCGGCGCCCCATCTTGGTCGCCACGACGATGTCATGCCCCGGCCGGCCGGCGAGGAAACGCCCGATGAGGGACTCGCTGCGTCCGTCGCCGTAGACATCGGCGGTGTCGAAGAACGTCACGCCGTGGGAGACGGATGCCTCGAGCACCGCGAGCGCGTCGCTCTCGCTGACCTCGCCCCAGTCCGCGCCGAGCTGCCACGTGCCGAGGCCGAGGGCGGAGACGGTGCGGCCGGTTCGGCCGAGGGGACGCTGCTGCATGGGAAAGCTCCTTCAGGGGGTGGTTCCAGCTTGCCACGGCACCGGTCCCTGAGYTTGTCGAAGGGTCCGGCGCCGCATCGGACGCTTCGACAAGCTCAGCGACCGATGCGCCGCATCGACCTTTCGTATTACTGAAGCTTTCGGGTTAGGCTGGTCGTATGCTCCCCTTCGCCATCGTCTCCATCACGCTCGCCCTCGTCTTCTACACGATCGGGGTGTGGGCCGAGCGGCTCCAGAAGGTGCTGAAGTGGTGGCACGTCGTCTTCTTCGGGCTGGGCCTCGCGGCCGACGCGACCGGGACCTACCTCATGACCCAGATCGCCGGCGAGCGCCGGTCGGCGGATGTCGCGGCCAGCCCGCTCGACACCGTCATGGCCTGGACCGGCACCATCGCCCTGCTGCTGATGGCCGTGCATCTCGTGTGGGCGGTGATCGTGCTGATCCGCGGCCGCGAGAACGAGAAGCACACCTTCCACCGGTTCAGCATCGTGGTGTGGGCCATCTGGCTGGTGCCCTACTTCGCCGGCATGGCCAGCGCGATGATCAACTAGGCGCGCCTCAGCCGCGGATGATCACCGGGGTGCCCAGCGGGAGCTGGGAGAGCGCGGTGATCGCGTCGGGATCGACGCGGAGGCATCCGTTCGAAATCGAGCCGGAACGATCGTCGTGGTAGTGGAAGGCCGTCACGGCGACGCTCGCCCCGGCGAAGCCATCGAGGGTGGGCGACTGCGCCGAGAGATACACGATCGGGTGGCCGCGGGTGTAGGCGAGGCCATCCTCGACTCTGATGGTCATGACGAACGAGCGGCCGAGCGGCGTCGGGGTCTCGCCCTTCCCCCACGCGAAGTCGGTGGCGACGCGCTGCGGTGTGCCCGCGCGCCAGATGTCGATCGTCCGCGCCGAGATGCTCACCTCGACCATCGCGGGAAGCGCCGTGATGTCGACGTCCTGCACGCGCATCCAGCCGATCACCTGCCCCGGATTCCCCTGCGACGGAATCGCCTGGCGGCCCGTCAGCAGCACCTTGACCCAGTTCTCCTGACGCTCGACGATCGGCACGGTCGTGCCGTCGTACACGTAGTCGCGCGCGAGGTAGGCCACCGGCTGACCGGTCGGATCGGCGAACACCGGCGCACCCGACCCCCGCGAACGCGCCGCCTCGCCAGTGAAGGCGCCGTACGCGTCCGAGTCCACCGGGAGCGCGGGAATGACCTCGAACACGTTCGCCGGCGGCAGCGTCCCGAGGTCGTAGCTCGCGGTGTTGGCCGGGAAGCCCGTCGGAGTCGGGGTTGGCGTGGGTGTCGGGGTCGGCGTCGGCGTCGGCGTCGGCGTTGCGGTCACGCTCGGCGACGGAGAGGGAGCGGATGCCGGTGCCCCGGCGGGCCGCAGCGTCCAGGCGATCACGAGCCCGAGAATGATGGCCGCGGCGATCGCGGTCACCACCCAGGCTCGGGCGCTCCAGCGGAAGGGCCGCCTCGACTCCGGCGGCGGACCCGGGGCCGCGGCATCCTCCATGCCTCCATGGTGGGTGCGGAAGACGGATATCGCAACCGAACGGCCCGAGCCCGGGTCCCTGAGCTTGTCGAAGGGTCCGGCGCCGCACCGGACGCTTCGACAAGCTCAGCGACCGACGACAAGCTCAGCGACCGATGCTCTCGACCGTGCGCACGAGAATGCCCCGCCCAGTCGAAACGGACTGGGCGGGGCGGGGAAGGCGCTGTTAGGCGGCTCGGGGGGCGAGCTTCTTCACAGCGGCCTTCGGTGTGGCCGAGTCGGCGGTGACGTCGACCGAGTCAGCGGCGCTGGCAGCGGCGCCACGGTGGGCGCGCACCTCGTCGAAGGAGGTGCCGTAGTAGGCGGCCTCCATGAGGGTCCGCATGTCGGCGACCATCGGCATCCGCGGGTTGGCGGGTGCGCACTGGTCTTCGTAGGCGGCCATCGCGAGCTCGTCGAGACGCCCGATGAACGAGGTCTCCGACACGCCCTGCGCCTGGAACGACCGCTCGATGCCGACCGCGTCGCGCAGCTTCTCGACGGCCTGCGCGTACGATTCCACGCCCTCTTCGGGTGTGGATGCCGGCAGCCCGAGGTGCAGCGCGATCTCCTGGAACCGCTCCGGAGCGATGTAGCGCTCGTACTTGGGCCAGCTCGTGAGCTTCGTGGGCACACGGCCGTTGTAGCGGATCACGTGCGGGAGATAGATCGCGTTGGTGCGGCCGTGCACGAGGTGGAACTTCGACCCCGTGACGTGGGCCATCGCGTGCACGATCCCCAGGAACGCGTTGCCGAACGCCATGCCGGAGATCGACGCGGCGTTGTGCATCTTCTCGCGGGCGAGGAGGTCGGCGGGATCAGTCGATCCCGTCTTCGCCTTCGCGCTGCGCTCGATGTTCTGGAAGATGAGCTTGATCGCGTGCAATGCGAGACCGTCGGTGTAGTCGTTCGCGTACACCGAGACGTACGCCTCAGTGGCGTGCGTCAGCGCGTCGAATCCGGCATCCGCCACCAGGAAAGCCGGCAGCGCAGCGGTCAGCACGGGGTCGATGATGGCGACCGACGGGGTGAGCGCGTAGTCGGCGAGCGGGTACTTCATGCCCGTCTCGTCGTCGGTGATCACCGCGAACGGGGTCATCTCCGAACCGGTGCCCGACGTGGTCGGGATGCACACTAGCTGTGCGAGCTTGCCCAGGTCGGGGAACTTGAAGGCGCGCTTGCGCACATCGAAGAACTTCTCGCGCATGTCGGAGAACTGCACATCCGGGTTCTCGTAGAGGAGCCACATGACCTTCGCGGCATCCATCGGCGATCCGCCACCGAGCGCGATGATCGTGTCGGGCTTGAACTCGCGCATCTCGGCGGCGCCGGCCTGCACGCTCGAGACGGTCGGCTCGGGCTGCACCCGGTCGATGATCTGCAGGTGCACGCGGCCCGGACGGCGGTTGAGCACGTCGATCACCTTGTCGACGAAGCCGAGCTTGGTCATGGTGGCGTCGGTGACGATCGTGACGCGCTCGACCTTCTTCATGTCGATCAGGTAGCGGATGGCGTTCGGCTCGAAGTAGGTCTTGGCCGGAACCTTGAACCACTGCAGGTTGTTGTTGCGGCGGCCCACGCGCTTGACGTTCAGCAGGTTGACGGCCGAGACGTTGTTCGAGACCGAGTTGCGGCCGTAGGAGCCGCAGCCGAGGGTCAGCGACGGCATGAAGGCGTTGTAGATGTCGCCGATGCCACCGAGCGCCGAGGGGGCGTTCTCGATGATGCGGACGGCCTGCACCCGCGAGGCGAAGCGCGCGATCACGTCGGCGTCGTTGCTGTGGATGGCACCCGAGTGGCCGAGGCCATCGAAGGCGACCATCTGGACTGCGAGGTCGATGCCCTCTTCGGCGTCCTTGGCGCGAAGCACCGCGAGCACCGGGGCGAGCTTCTCGCGCGTCAGCGGCTCCTGGGGGCCGACGCTGCCGACCTCGACGAGGATGATCGAGGTGTCTTCAGGCACCTCGAAGCCGGCGTTGCGCGCGATCCAGACCGGAGACTGGCCCACGACCTTCGCGTTGAGCTTCGCTCCCCCGCAGTTCTCGTCGTCGGCGCAGACGCCGAAGATGAACTCTTCCAGCATCCGCTTCTCGTCTGCGTTGGCACGGTAGGCGTGCAGCCGCGCGAATTCGGCGAGCGCCTCTTCGGCGATGGGTTCCTCGAGGATGACGGCCTGCTCCGAGGCGCACACCATGCCGTTGTCGAATGCCTTGGAGAGCACGATGTCGTTGACGGCACGACCGACCTTGGCGGTCTTCTCGATGAAGGCCGGGACGTTGCCCGCGCCGACGCCGAGGGCCGGCTTGCCACAGGAGTAGGCGGCCCGGACCATGGCGTTTCCGCCGGTCGCGAGGATGAGCGCGACGCCCGGGTGGTTCATGAGCTCGCCGGATGCCTCGAGCGAGGGCTCTTCGACCCACTGGATGCAGTTCGCCGGGGCGCCGGCCGCGACAGCGGCTTCGCGCACGATCTTCGCGGCGGCGACCGAGCTGCGCTGCGCCGACGGGTGGAAGCCGAAGATGATCGGGTTGCGGGTCTTCAGCGCGATGAGCGACTTGAAGATCGTGGTGGAGGTCGGGTTGGTGACCGGCGTGATGCCGCAGATGACCCCCACGGGCTCGGCGATCTCGGTGATGCCCGTGATCTCGTCGGTCGAGATGACCCCGACCGTCTTCTGCTTGATGATCGAGTGCGTGACGTGCTCGCACGCGAACATGTTCTTCACGGCCTTGTCTTCGAACAGGCCGCGGCCCGTCTCTTCGACAGCCAGAAGGGCCAGCGCACCGTGCTGGCTGAGAGCGGCGACCGACGCCTTGCGGACGATCCGGTCGACCTGCTCCTGCGTGAATGACGCGTACTCGGCGAGCGATTCGTTTGCTCCAGCGACGAGTGCGTCGATTGCGGTGGACATGAGATCCTCCAACCTGGCACGAGCGCGTTGCCCGCGCCCTTGCCCTGGATCCATTATCGCACGTGTGGTCTGACCACACAAGTCCTGAGGGCAGATCCGTTGCGCGCGAGCCCTCCGCTCTACGGAGTGGCATAGGGCAGGGGAGGTGGTTTTGGCGAGCCTTTACCCTCCGCTCCGCCCTGGCCCTCCGCTCAGCGGAGGTGCGGTGACGGATGCCGCGACCCACTGCCCCTAGGCTCAACCCCATGTCTCTCGCCCCCGACCGCGGCCACCGGAATGCACCAGCTGAACGGGCCGGCTCGAGAGATCTCTCGCGCCCGCTGCCCGCCGCGCTCAGCTGGAGCACCTTGGTCGCCTTCATCGCGGCGTTCGGGATCGCATTCGTGACCCTGGGACTCCCCTGGTGGATGCCGGCGCTCTATCTCGCGATGAGCGTCGTCGCCTTCGCGGCCTATGGCTTCGACAAGGCCGCTGCGCGCCGCGGCGGGCAGCGCGTGTCCGAGCAGACCCTCCTCACGTTGGGGCTCGTGTGCGGGTGGCCGGGCGCTCTCGTCGCGCAGCAGCTGTTCCGTCACAAGACGCGCAAGCGCTCGTTCCGTCGCAGCTTCTGGTCGAGTGTGGTCCTCAACGTGCTGGTGGTGGGCGCGTTCATCACCGTCGCGACCGTGCGCGGCTGGGACCTCGAGCTCTCTTGGCTCCCCCTGGGCTGAAGAACGGGACTTGAAGCCCGCTGGGAGCGGGCTGGATGTCGGGCTCGCTGGATACCATCGCGCATGGTGGCCGAAGCGGGACCGACCGGCACGTGGCGCCTCATCGACGGCACCGGAAGGTCATCGCGATACTTCACCGCGAGAGCGGAGCACGTGGGCGAGGCGTTCGAGCTGCGTCGCATCCTCGAGAGCCGAACCCACCGCGGCCACCCGCACCCCGGCGTCGAGGAATTCCTCTACGTTGCCGGCATCCAGTCCCCCGGTCGCGACGAACCGCAGCTGCGGGAAGGGACCGCGGATGTGCTTGAACCATCCGGCGCCGAGCCACGTCGCCGGAAACGCTTTGAGCCAAGTGAGACCGAGCGACACCGCGAGCTGCACTTCGGTCGGGGTGGCCACACCCGGAAGCACAGGGATGCCGTGCCTGCGTGCGCTCGCGACGACGGCCGGATCAAGGCCCGGCGAAACGAGATACGCCGCCCCTGCCCGCTGCGCCACAGCGACCTGCTCGGGCGAGATGATCGTGCCCGCACCGACGCTCTTGCCGCGCGGTTCGGCGAGGGAGACGATCGCGCGCAGGGCGAGTTCGTCTTCCGCGGTCTGCAGCGGCACCTCGACCGAGTCGATGCCGAGGTCCCACGCAGTCTCGGCCAGGCGGATCGATCGCTCGACGCCCATGCCGCGGAGGATCGCCATGAGCGGTGCACCCGCAAAGGCGCTTTCGAACCACTCCGCGTCCGCGACGATCTGTTCCGGCACTGCGGCGCCGTTCTGTTCCTTTGTCATGTCGCTCTCGCTTCGTCGATCGAATCCTTCGTGGTCTGCAGAGTGCGGGCGGCGCGATGGTGCCCGGTGCGCAGCCGCTCCACCAAGGGAGCGTCCGAGAGACGGCGCGCCAGATATCCGCCCGCGAATGCGTCGCCCGCACCGACAGCTTCAATGACATCGACCTTCTGCGACGGGGCGAATGCCACCACGTCGCCGACGAAGACCGTGGCTCCGACGGCGCCATCCTTCACCACGAGCTCGGGCACGTCCGGGAAGAGAGCACGGATGTCCGCGGCGTTCGGGGTGTCCCAGAGGGCCTCAGCCTCGTCGCGCCCCGTGAAGACGATGTCGGCTCGCCGCGCCAGCCCTGCGAGCACGGGTGCGGCTTCGGCGGCCGGCCACAGGAGCGATCGGTGATTGACATCGAACGACACGAGCACCCCGGCCTCGGACGCCCTTGTCATGATCCGGGAGAGGAATGCCGAGGCGGATGCCGAGATCGCGGCCGTGATCCCCGATACGTGCAGCACGTCGACACCCGAGAGGTCTACCTCGTCTGCATCGGACGCCGACAAGTGGGACGCGGTGGAACCCCGGCGGTAGTAGCTCACCCCCTGCCCAGGATCCTTCACGTACAGGCCGGTCGGATGGGCATCGTCGTAGATCACGCGTGAGACATCGATCCCGCGACCCGCGAGCTGACGCGCGACCCGCCACCCGAGAGCGTCCGCGCCCAGCCGACTGAACCAGAGCGCGTCATGGCCGAGCGCGGCGACGTGCGCAGCGACGTTCGACTCTGCGCCACCGGCATCAATCAGGAACTCCTCGGCCTCGGTGACCGGCTCGGCCCGGACCGGGGCGACCATGGCCATGGTCTCCCCGATCGCGAGGAGTGTCCGCCTCGCAGTCGCGCGCTCGGCACTGACGTGCGTCATCGGGTCAGCGCAGGTCCGTGACGGGAGCGGCGTCCATGTCGTCGAACGCCTGGTTCTCGCCGGCCATCGCCCAGATGAACGAGTACGCCGCGGTGCCGACGCCGGAGTGCAGCGACCAGCTCGGCGAGATGACCGCCTGACGGTCAGCGATGACGAGGTGCCGGGTCTCGGTGCGCTCGCCCATGAGGTGGATCACGCGAGCATCCGCGGGCACATCGAAGTAGAGGTAGCACTCGGTGCGTCGGTCGTGCGTGTGGGCCGGCATGGTGTTCCACATCGAGCCGGGGTGCAGCTCGGTCACGCCCATCACGATCTGGCAGGAGCGCACGCCGTTCTCATGGATGTACTGGTTGAGCGTGCGGCGGTTGGAGGTGAGCTGGTCGCCGAGTTCACGGACCGTGCCCTCGCCCGGTGAGACGAGCGCGGCGGGGTAGGCCGTGTGCGCAGGCGCGGAGAAGAGGTAGAACTGCGCGCCGGTCGCGTCCGCATCCGGGTCGGCCGCGTCGGCGAAGACGACATCGCGGATGCCGCGCCCGAGGTACAGGCATGCGCCCTTGACGAGCGTGTACACCTCGCCGTCAGCCGTCACCGTACCGGCGCCGCCGACGTTGATGATGCCGACCTCACGGTGCTCCAGGAAGTAGTCGCTGCGGATCTCGGGGTAGCCGGTCAAAGCGAGCTCGGCACCGGCCGGGACGGCGCCGCCGAGCACGATGCGGTCGTGGTGGGTGTAGGTGACGCGGATCTCGCCTTCGGCGAAGAGGTCGGGGACGAGATAGCTCGCCCGCAGCTCGTCGCTGGTCATACCGGGGATCTGGGCGGGATTGGTCGCGTAGCGCTGCTGCATGGGAAAGCTCCTTCGGGGTGGATTCGGGTCAGCGGACGAGCCAGCCGCCGTCGACGGGGATGACGGCACCCGTGATGTAGGCGGCGGCGTCTGAAGCGAGGAAGACGAACGCACCCTGCAGGTCTGCGGCCTCGCCCCATCTCGCTGCGGGGATGCGGGCCATGATCGAGCGCTCGCGCTCGACGTCGGCGCGGAGGGCCGCGGTGTTGTCGGTGGCCATGTAGCCGGGCGCGATCGCGTTCACTGTGACGCCGGCAGCAGCCCATTCGTTCGCGAGCGCCTTGGTGAGACCGGCGACGGCATGTTTTGACGCCGTGTAAGCGGAGACCAGGATGCCGCCCTGGAACGACAGCATCGACGCGACGTTGATGATGCGTCCGGAGCCCTGCGCAAGCATGCGCCGCCCAGCCGCCTGCGACAGGTGGAAGACCGCGTCGAGGTTGACGCTCAGCACGTCGTCCCAGTCCTGAGCGGGGTATTTGGCCGCGGGTGCGCGCCGGATCGTGCCGGCGTTGTTGACGAGGATGTCGAGTCCGCCCAGCTCGCCGATCGCCTCGGCGACGGCGGCACCCAATTCATCGGGCGTCGCGGAGACGAAGTCACAGCGCATCACGTGCACGCGTCGGCCGAGGGCGCGGATGCGCTCTGCGGTCTCCGCAGCGTCGCTGCGGTCGAGGAGGGCGATGTCTGCGCCAGCCTCGGCGAGCGCGATCGCGGCGCCTTGACCGAGCCCTCGACTCGAGCCCGTGACCAGGGCGACCTTTCCATCGAGGCGGAACGAATCGAGGATCATACGGCTGCCTCCGGGGGAGCAATGAAGTTCGTGGTGAGCTCGCCCATTCCGGAGATGCGGACGGTCACGGCGTCGCCGCCCGCCAGCGGGCGATGGGCCTGCTGCGCGTCGGCGAGCTTCTGGGGCGTCCCCGTCGAGATGACGTCACCAGGTTCGAGGGTCATCACCTGGCTGAGGTGGTGGACGACGAACGCGACAGGGAACACGGTCGTCGATGTCGATTGCGAGACGGTGACGATGCCATCGCGCACGACCTCGACGAGCAGATCCTGCGGATCGGCGACGGCGTCCGCCGTCACCAGCCAGGGTCCGAGCGGCGCGAAGCCGTCGAAGCATTTGCCGAGCGCCCACTGGCTCTGCTTGCGCTGCCAGGAACGGTCCGACACGTCGTTGAGGATCGTGTAGCCCGCCACGTGTTCGAGCGCATCGTCGATCGATACGGTGTGCGCACGACGGCCGATGACGATGGCGAGTTCGCCTTCATAGTCGGCGTCGGTCGCGACGGCGGGGATCACGACGGCGTCGTTCGGGCCGGCGAGGGTGTTCGGGGTCTTGACGAAGACATCCGGTGTCTCCGGATCGTCCGCGGTCGGGTCGACGCCGTCGGGCACGTGCCCGCGGTAGTTGTAGCCGAGGCAGAGGATCTTGCCCGGCGTCACCGGCGCGGTGAGGGTTCTCGGATCCAGCACAGGCAGTGCCGCGGCATCCGATTCTGCGATCTCGCGGCGCGCCGTGGCGAGCGCGGCGTCGTCGGCGATGAGCGCGGTGACATCGGCGCCGAGGTGGCCGAGATCGAGGACCCGGTCTGCGCCGTCCCCCGTCACGACGGCGCCGGGGCGCACGCCGTCCGCGCTGCGATAGCTGACGAGCCTCACCAGTACTTCTTCCAGTCGGGACGGGTGACGCGCATGAGCGCCTCGAGGAAGAAGTAGTCGCCCCAGAGGGTCCCCTCGTCCACGCCGTTGTCCTTCGGCAGGTCATAGACCCCGTGCAGCAGCAGGGCGTCCGAGTCCTCGGGGCGCTCTGGCGTGTAGTTCTCGATCAGGGACCTGAGGATCGAGTGCGCGCGCGTCGTCCATTCCTCGGCGCGCGCCGGGTCGGTCTCGACGCTCGCGAGCTCGAGCAGACCGCACACCGCGATGGCGGCGGACGAGCTGTCACGGGGGGCAGTGCTTCCGTCCGTGTAGACCAGATCCCAGAACGGCACCTCGTCGGCCGGCAGGTGGGCGAGGAAGTAGTCCGCGCACCGACGCGATGCCTCGAGCAGACGCTCGTCTCCGGTCTCGGCGAAGTTCATCGCGAACCCGTAGATGCCCCACGCCTGCCCACGGGCCCAGCACGAGTCGTCGAAGGCGCCCTGCTCGGTCGCGCCCCGCAGCGCCTCGCCGGTGTCGGCATCCCAGTAGAACGTGTGGAACGTCGAGTCGTCCTCGCGAAGGATGTGCTCGCGCAGCTGCGCGGAGTGCCGGCGGACGGCGTCGGCGAAGCGCTCCTCACCGGTCTGCTCCCCCGCCCAGGTGAGGAGCGGCATGTTCATCAGACTGTCGATGATGGTGCGCCCACGCTGGGCGGGGTCGGACAGATCGCCCCAGGCCTGGATGATTCCCGCGGGCTCGAGGAACCGGCGCATGAGGTGGTCGGCAGCGAGCAGTGATGCGGCGCGTGCGTCCTCATCGCCGAGCAGCCGCCAGGCGGCGACCGTCGACAGTGTGTAGAGGAAGCCGAGATCGTGGGTGTCGAGGTCCTCCTCCGCGCGCACCCGCCGCTCGAAGTCGGCGGCGTCCACGAGTGCGGCATCCCGCAACGCATCGTCGCCGGTGAGTTCCCACGCCAGCCAGAGCTGACCCGTGCGGAAGCTCGTCGTCCATCCGCGATTGCCGCCGAGCCCGATGCCATCCGCCGCAGGCCGCACCAGGTAGCGGTCCGAGGTCGTCGTGTCATCGGGGTAGCGAGCGCCGAAGGTCGAGATGCTGCGTCGGATCGTCGTCAGCGCCGCGGCGATCGCGGTGTCGGTTGAGGTCCTGCTGATGCCCTGGGCGGGCGGGGTGGACGTCATTGGAGGAGAGTCTTTCATTAGGGAGGTCTCGCCGGCGCTATGCGGCGACGACCCGATCGAGATCGAGCACGGGACGCAGGGTGAAGCGCGAGTTGGTCCACGCGAAGAAGAGGAACGCGGATGCCGTGATGCCCAGCCCGATCGCGGGCGCGGCCGCGAACACCCCGGCCTGAACCACGAACGCGGCGAGCGACGCGGCGGTCAGGTACCAGCGCCGGAGGCCGAGCACGGCGCTCGCCCGAAGGACGTCGCGGAGGGGCGCGCGGGGGGACTCGGCGATCGCGACGAGCGCGAGGAGGCCGATCGCGACCGCCAGCACGGCGAGGACCCCGAGGAGCGGCACGACGACGACCGCAGCGGACGTGGCGGACAGCATCCGCACGTCGACGAGCGCCACCGCGACCACCGCGACGACAGCCGCGCCGACGAGGAGAGCCCGCCGCCAGGTGTCGCGCCACCCCGCCCGGAAGGCGCGAATCGGGCTGAGCCCGCCCTCGTGATGCTCGCGGAACGCGCGGAACGCCGCAGCGATGCCGGGAGCGCACAGGGGTGCGGTGATCGCCAGCAGCGGCCACGCGAGCATCGGGTCGGTCGTCACGAGCAGCACCACGAAGGGAAGGCACGACACCAGCAGCATGAGGTTCACGATCAGTCCGAGGTACAGCATCCCCATGATGCTGGCCCAGGTGTCGTGCGACACGAGACGCTTCATGTCAGCCCTTCAGCCCGCTCGTGGCGATGCCCTCGACGAAGTACTTCTGTCCGAGCAGGAAGATGATCGCGATCGGGATGACCGAGATCGTCAGGCCCGCGAACAGGAGCGCATAGTTCGTGTCGTAGAGGTTCGAGACGAAGCTCTTCAAACCCAGCTGGATCGTCCACAGATCGGGATTGCGCAGATAGATGAGCGGCCCGAGGTAGTCGTTCCAGGTGTTGACGAACGTGAGGAGCGTGAGGCTCGCGAGGGCCGGGATCGACAGCGGAAGCATGATCCTCGCCCAGATCCCGTACTCGCTGAGCCCGTCGATGCGTGCGGCCTCGGAGAGCTCTTCGGGGATCGTCTCGTAGAACTGCTTCATCAGGAAGACCCCGAATGCGCCGAAGGCCTGCAGCAGGATGATCGCCCACAGCGTGTTCGACACCTTGAAGTTCGACATCAGGATGAACTGCGGGATCATGTACGACTGCCACGGCACGGCGATCGTGCCGACATAGAGCAGGAAGAGCACATCCCGACCCCGGAAGCGCATCCGGGCGAAGCCGTAGGCGGCGAACGAGCCGGTGAGCACTTGCAGGAACGTCACCACGACGGCGAGGAACAGCGTGTTGCGGATCCACGTCAGCATGTCGGACTCGGTCCAGATGTCGATGTAGTTCTGCCACACGAACGTCTCTGGCAGCCACTTCACCGGCACCGAGAAGACCTCGTTGGCCGACTTCAGCGAGCTCAGCACCATCCACGCGAACGGCGCGAGCAGGCCGATCGCGAAGACGACCAGGCCGACGTACAGTCCGATCCGCGCGACCCGCCTGGCGGGGGTCATCTCGCGCGTGTCCGCGTGGTGATGCGGCGGCTCTTCGCCCGCGGCGAGCTTGCGAAGCCCTCGGCGTGACGCTGCCGGAGCGGTGAAGTCCGAGACCAGCAGCTCGGCATCCGTCTCGATCTGCTCGACCATCAGATGCTCCTCTTCCTGTTCCAGAGGAACTGCAGGATCGTCACGATGATGCACATGAAGAAGAGCACTACGGCCGCCGCAGAGGCGTAGCCGAACTGACTCTCTACAAAGCCCTTGCGGTAGATGAACTGCGACATCACGAGCGTCGCCTGGCCGGGACCGCCGTTGGTCATGACCAGGATGAGGTCGAAGATCTTGAACGAGTTGATCGTGAGCATGACGATGACGAAGAACATGGTCGGGCGCAGGCACGGGAGCGTGACATTGACGAATCGCTGCCACACGTTCGCACCGTCGACACGCGCGGCTTCGTGCAGCTCGCGCGGGACCGTCTGCAGGCCCGCGAGGAACAGGATCATGTAATAGCCCATGTCGCGCCACGTGCTCACGATCACGACGGCGGGCATGGCCCAGTCGGTCGAGGTGAGCCAGCCGGGAGGGTTCTGGATGCCGATGAACCGGAGGAACTCGTTGATCGGGCCGTAATCGGGGCTGAAGAGGAGGTTCCACACCACGGCGATCGCCACGATCGAGGTGATGTAGGGGAAGAAGGCGGCCGTCCGGAAGAAGGCGACACCGCGCAGCTTGTTGTTCAGCAGCAGCGCAAGCCCCAGCGAGATCACGAGGGTCAGCGGGATGTGCATCGCCGAGTAGTACAGCGTGTTGAGGACCGAGATGCGGAAGCTGCCGTCGCCGATGAGGCGCTGGAAGTTCGCGAGCCCGACCCAGTCGGCCTTGCCGAACACATTCCAGTTCGTGAACGACATGTAGAACAGGATCACGATCGGAACGAGCGTGAGCAGTGCGAATCCGATGAAGTTCGGAAGGATGAAGCTCCACCCGATCAGGGCGTTGCGCAGCCGCAGCCTCGAGCCACGGCGATAGGCCGGGATCGGCGGCGCAGGCTCGGTGGCGATGATGGTCGCCATGGAGGACCTCCAGTGATGGGAAGAGTGGGGGCGGCCCTTCGACAGGCTCAGGGAACGGTCCCTGAGC
>NZ_JBFUFC010000048.1:0-20600 GCF_056403635.1 Microbacterium sp. P2_F9
AGATGGCGCTCGGGCTCATCGCGGGCCTCCGTGCGGCCGGCGTCGAGGTGCCTGGCGATGTCAGCATCGCCGGTTTCGACGACAATCCGGATGCCGCGTACTACCGACCAGCGCTCACCACGGTGCGGGTCGACATCGCGGGGGAGGCGCGGCGGTGCGTCGCCGAAGTGCTCGGGCTCGAGGCATCCGCTGCTCCCGTGGCCGAACCGGTCCTCGTCGTGCGCGCGTCCACCGCTCCGCCGCCGGCCTACCTTTCGTCGATCGGATCGGGCCGCGGGGCCAAGGTCGACAACGCGTGATGTTACCGGTAACATTCTGACCGGCGGATGCCGCATCCCGCCGCTGCTATCCGCTGGAGGAACCCCCGTGACAGTGATGTCAGATTCGACGTCGAGCAGTTCGACACCCCTGGGCGCGAACGACGCCTCCGATCCCGGGCGGGAGGCGATCCTCGCCGGGCGCACGTCCCTCGGCATCGAGTTCGGATCGACGCGCATCAAGGCGTGCCTGATCGCCGACGACGCCACCGTGCTCGCGGTGGGCAGCCACGAGTGGGAGAACCGCTTCGAGGAGCGCGTCTGGACCTACTCGCTCGAGGACGTGTGGTCGGGTCTGCAGTCCGCCTACGCCGACCTCGTCGCCGATGTCGCGCAGCGCTTCGGTGTGGGCCTCGAGACGATCGGCGCGATCGGCGTCTCGGCGATGATGCACGGCTACCTCGCGTTCGGCGCCGACGACGAGCTGCTCGTGCCGTTCCGCACCTGGCGCAACACGACCACCGGCCCGGCTGCGGCCGAGCTGTCCGAGCTGTTCGGCACGAACATCCCGCTGCGGTGGTCTATCGCCCACCTCCACCAGGCCGTGCTCGACGCCGAACCGCACGTTCCCGAGGTGCGGTTCCTCACCACGCTCGCCGGTTACGTGCACTGGCGGCTCACCGGTCGCAAGGTGCTGGGCGTCGGCGATGCCTCAGGCATGTTCCCCATCGATGCCGCGACCAAGGACTACGACCAGGAGCTCGTGCGCCGGTACGGCGCCCTTGTCGCCGACACTGCTCCCGGGCTGCGTCTGAAGGACGTGCTGCCGGAGGTGCTCGTCGCCGGCCGGCCCGCGGGTGAGCTGACCGCCGAAGGCGCCGCCCTGCTCGACGCGTCAGGCACGCTGCGCCCCGGCGCGGTGCTCTGCCCGCCGGAGGGCGACGCGGGCACCGGCATGGTCGCGACCTGCTCCGTCACCCCGCGCACCGGCAACGTGAGCGCCGGCACCAGCATCTTCGCGATGGTGGTGCTGGAGCGCCCGCTGGAGCACGCGCACCACGAGCTCGACCTCGTCACCACGCCCGCCGGCGACCCGGTCGCGATGGTGCACTGCAACAACGGCGCGAGCGAGCTGGCCGCATGGGCGGGCATGTTCGGCCGGTTCGCGGCCGCCGCCGGCACCCCGATCGACGCCGATGCCGTCTTCGAGACGCTCTTCGCGGAGGCTCTTCAGGGAGAGGCGGATGCCGGCGGGCTGCTCGCCTACAACCACCTGGCGGGCGAGCCGATCGCCGGCCTCAGCGAGGGCCGGCCGCTGTTCGTGCGCACGCCCGAGAGCCGCCTGACGCTCGCGAACTTCATGCGCGCGCAGCTGTACGGCGTGTTCGGCACGCTGGCTCTCGGCATGAAGGTCCTCGCCGATGAGGGCGTCGGGCTCGACCTGATGTTCGCCCACGGTGGGGTGTTCCGCACCGCCGGAGTCGCCCAGCGATTCCTCGCGGCGGCGCTCGCGACACCCGTCTCGGTCGGCGAAGCCGCTTCCGAGGGCGGTGCCTGGGGCATCGCCATCCTGGCGTCCTACCACGCGTCCGGCTCCGAACTCGAGCTGGGCGAATACCTGCGCAGGCAGGTCTTCGCCGGAAGCGAGTTCGAAACGACCGACCCCGTCCCCGACGACGTCGCCGGATTCACCGCCTACCTGGAGCGCTACCGCGCCGGGCTGGCTGTGGAACGCGCCGCCACCGAGGCACTCTGACCCCTTCGCACTTCCTCCGCTGAACCAAAGGAACTCGCAATGACCCGCACTCCGCTTTCCACCTCCCTCGACGGCTACGAGGTCTGGTTCGTCACCGGCAGCCAGAACCTCTACGGCGAGGAGACGCTCCGCCAGGTCGCCGAGCAGTCGCAGGCGGTCGCCGACGGCCTCGCCGGCCAGCCGGTCAAGGTCGTCTGGAAGCCCGTCCTCAAGGACTCCGACTCGATCCGGCGCCTCGCCCTTGAGGTGAACTCACGCGACGACGTCATCGGCGTGATCGCCTGGATGCACACCTTCAGCCCGGCCAAGATGTGGATCGCGGGCCTCGACGCCCTGCAGAAGCCGCTCCTGCACCTGCACACGCAGGCGAACGTCGAGCTGCCGTGGAACGACATCGACTTCGACTTCATGAACCTCAACCAGGCAGCGCACGGCGACCGTGAGTTCGGCTACATCCAGACCCGCCTGGGCGTCGCGCGCAAGACCGTCGTCGGCCACGTGTCCAACCCCGCCGTCACGGCGCAGATCGAGACGTGGCAGCGCGCCGCCGCCGGCTGGGCCGCCTCCCGCACCCTCAAGCTCGCCCGCTTCGGCGACAACATGCGCTACGTCGCCGTCACCGAGGGCGACAAGACCGAGGCCGAGCTGCGCTTCGGCGTGCAGGTCAACACGTGGGGGGTCAACGAACTCGTCGAGGCTGTGGATGCCGCCACCGACGCGCAGGTCGATGCGCTGGTCGCCGAGTACGTCGAGAGCTACGACGTCGCCGAGGAGCTGCTCCCCGGTGGCGACCGCCACCAGTCGCTGCGCGATGGCGCCGCAATCGAGGTCGGCCTGCGGTCGTTCCTCGAAGAGGGCGGCTTCGGCGCGTTCACCACGTCGTTCGAAGACCTCGGCACGCTCAAGCAGCTTCCCGGCCTCGCCGTGCAGCGGCTCATGGCCGAGGGATACGGCTTCGGCGCCGAGGGCGACTGGAAGACCGCGATCCTCGTGCGGGTCGCGAACGTCATGGGCGCCGGCCTTCCCGGTGGCGCGAGCCTCATGGAGGACTACACCTACGACCTCGTACCCGGTGCGGAGCGCATCCTCGGCGCGCACATGCTCGAGGTCTCGCCGTCGCTGACCACCGCCAAGCCGCGCCTCGAAGTGCACGCGCTGGGTATCGGCGGCAAGGAGGACCCGGTTCGTCTCGTCTTCACGGCCGACCCCGGCCCCGCGGTCGTCGTCGCCCTCAGCGACATGCGCGACCGGTTCCGGCTCGTCGCGAACGTCGTCCGCAACGTCGAGGCCCCTGACCTGCCGAAGCTGCCCGTGGGTCGCGCGATCTGGGAGCCCGCTCCCGACTTCGCGACGTCGGCCGCGTGCTGGCTCGCCGCCGGCGCTGCGCACCACACCGTCATGACGACCGCGGTCGACATCGAGGTGTTCCGCGACTACGCGGAGATCGCGAAGACCGAGCTCGTCGTCATCGACGAGGACACCACGATCCGCGGCTTCCAGAAGGAGCTGCGCTGGAACCAGGCGTACTACCGCCTCGCGCAGGGGCTCTAACCATGGCCCGCACGCCGGTCTCCGGCATCCAGCACGCCCTCCGCGCCGGATCGTACGAAGCGGTCGTCGCGAGCGTCGGGGCGTCGCTGCGCGTGCTGCGCCACGACGGCCGCGACCTGGTCGTCCCGTTCGAGGCGGACGAGCTGCGCCCGGGTTTCCGCGGCGCGACCCTTGCGCCGTGGCCCAATCGCGTCGTCGACGGCACCTACACGTTCGCGGGCGTCGACCACCAGGTGGCGCTCACCGAGCCGGGACGCGGGCATGCCCTCCATGGCCTCGCCGGGTGGCTCGACTTCCAGGCGATCGACAAGGGCCCCGATCATGTGACGCTCAGCGCGCAGATCGAGCCGCAGACGGGGTACCCCTGGCGGGTCATCGTGACCACGACCTACGCGATCGGACCGGACGGGCTCACCCAGACCGTGACCGCCCGCAACGAGAGCACGGATGCCGCGCCCTGGGGCACCGGACCGCACCCGTATCTCGTGGCGGGACCGGCTCCGCTCGACGAGTGGAGATTCGAGCTCCCCGCCGAGGAGGTGCTGCTCGTGACCTCCGACCGGCTCATTCCGACCGCGCTGCGCGGGGTCGACGCCGACGACCCGGCGCGCTTCGACTTCCGCTCCGCGCGCCAGATCGGCGCCGTGGAGATCGACCACGCCTACACCGGCCTCGTGCGCGATGCCGATGGCCAGGCGACGGTCCGGCTGACGGATGCCGCGGGCACTGGTGTCGAGATGGTCTGGGATGCCGCGTGCCCGTGGGTGCAGGTTCACACCGCGGACCAGCCCGGCGGCGCGGCCCAGCCGGGCCACCGTGCGGGCCTCGCGGTCGAGCCGATGACCTGCGCGCCGGACGCGTTCAACGCGGCGTCGTACGACTTCGATGCGGGACTGATCGTGCTCGAGCCTGGGGCCACAGCCACAGCATCCTGGCGGATCGCCGCACTCTGACCCACAGTCGATGACGGACACGAGAGCCGCAGACCTCCATTGGTCTGYGGCTCTCGTGCGCCGGGAACGCAGAAGGCCCCGGAGTACTCTCCGAGGCCCACCGCCAGCTGTCGCGACCCGCGAGCCGCGACAAGTTCACGCGTCGTCGTCGCCGCGGAGGTGCGCCTTGACGTCATTGCGCGTCTCGACGGATTCCCGCTCGGCTTCGGCCTTCTTCACGTTGGCGTCGGCCTTGGCCGCGTCGACCTTGTCGCCGATCTTGTCGGTGGTGTCCTCCCACGCGTCCTGGATCTTACGGCCCGCGGTCTCGGCCGTGTCCTTCGCGTCATCGATGAATCCCATCGATCGCTCCTTTCGTCAGGCGAGGTTGCTGCGGCTCCGTCGAGGAGCCGGCATGAAGACGCTAGTGGGGGGAGCCGACCGCGTCGGGGGGCTTGCGCACCGACTCGATGGTTGCTAGCCGAGGCCCCGGGCTCGCCCGGGCAGCGGCATCCGTCCTAGGCTCTGCGCATGCGATTCGAGACGACGATGCTGGCGATGGGGAACAACACCGGGATCGAGGTGCCCGCCGAGGTGCTGGACGCACTCGGTGGAGGCAGGCGTCCCGCGGTGAACGTGACGGTGAACGGGTACGAGTACCGCACGACGGCCGGCATCATGGCGGGCAGGACGATGCTGCCGTTCAGCTCCGACAAGCGTGCTGCGACCGGGATCAAGGGCGGCGATCACCTTGTGGTCGAGTTGACGCTCGACACGGCGCCGCGCACGGTCGAGCTGCCCGACGACCTCAGCGCGGCGCTCGCCGCGGCCGGCCTGCGCGAGAAGTTCGATGCGCTCTCTCCCAGCGCCCGCAAAGCCCACGTCACCAGCATCGAGTCGGCGAAGGCGGCCGAGACCCGCGCGCGCCGGGTCGAGGCCGTGGTCACCAAGCTCTCCGCCTGACTCAGTCGGCCGGTCGACCCTACGAGATCGGGGTCGTCGTGTCGATCGCCTCGCGCAGCGTCCCGCGCATCGCGCCCCAGTAGCGGCTCGGCGTGACTCGGGTGAGCACGTCGACGAGCCGCGCCTCGCGACCCACCATGGTGCGGGTCGAGCGCTTCACCGTCGCCTCGACGATCCGCCGCGCGGCGTCCGCGGGCTCGGTGTGGTACATCGCGGCCTGTGCCGTCGCCGCGCGCTGCGCGACCGCGGGGTCGATCCCGGCGGCGTAGCGGCCGTGCAGGATGATCCCGGTCTTCACCCCGGCCGGGTAGATCGCGCCGACGGTGACTGTGGAGTTCTCCAGCTCGTGCCTGAGCGACTCGGTGAAGCCGCGCACCGCGTACTTGGTCATCGCGTAGGGGATCCGCCCCGCGGGGGCGGCGAGCCCGTAGATGCTCACCAGGTGGGTGATGTGCGCTGCCGGTTCCCGTCGAAGCGCGGGCAGCAGCGCCTTCGTGATGTTGACGGTGCCCCAGAGGTTCACCTCCATGAGCCAGCGCATCTCCTCCATCGTGAGCTGGTCGAGGTTGCCCAGCATCGAGGAGCCGGCACACGTGATGAGCGACTGGATGCGGGGGTGGGATGCCTCGATCTCGGCCGCARGCGCGAACACCGCGCCGTCGTCGGTGAGGTCCACCACGTGCGTGGTGTGGCCAGTCCCGCTGAGGGTGGCTGCCAGCGCCGCCAGACCTTCCGCGTTGCGATCGAGGAGCGCGAGACGCGCACCGCGACGGTCGAGCTCGCGAGCGACCTCCGCTCCCATCCCACTGGCCGCGCCCGTGATGACACTGGTTCTTCCGCGCACATCGAGCCGCTGCATCCGCGCCATCATCGTCCTTCCACGTACTTCAGGGGGGTCCGTCAATTCTCGCCGACGCGGGGGGCAACGCCCGCCAGGTAGCCTCGTATGCGGAGGAGGTGCACAGCTATGGGGAGGACTTCCGACGCGATCGGCGAGGGACTCTCGATCGCCTGGGCGGCTGCCCGTCTCACCGTGCGCAACCACATCCTCGTCGAGACGATCGCGCACGACGAGCCCTTCGAGCTCGACCGCTTCGCCCCCTTCGCCCGGCACACCCTGGTGGCGCTCGCCGATGAGCAGCAGGCGGCTGCCGATCTCGTGCGGCGCCAGCGCAAGGCCGCGTGGGGAAAGTACAGCGACTCCCATGGCACGCACGACTACCGGGACCGCGACGTGCGCAACCTGCGTCGCCGGCAGAAGCAGTATCTGGGCGTCGTGAAGGGGCTGCGCGCCCGCGCGAACGACCCCGAGGCGGTCGCCGGATTGGTGACCGAAGCGCGCGATGCCGCGTGGGGGGATGTCGAGGCCAACCTCCTGCGCAGGCTGCGCGTCGAGGGCATGCGACCCGAGTACGACCCCGACTACGCGACGATGCGCGATGCCCGGATGCAGGCGCTGCGGCTGGTCGATCTGCCGCGCCTGCGCGCCCACCGGCGGCAGCTCAACAAGGCCGCCGATTCGCGGCCCGGCCACTCGTAGGGTATTCTCGTCAAGTGCCTCCGCGCCGTTTCGCGCGCGAGGCCGTGCGCCCGTAGCTCAATGGATAGAGCATCTGACTACGGATCAGAAGGTTGGGGGTTCGAGTCCCTTCGGGCGCACACTGTGTTGAGACAGTACCTACGAAAACCCGCGGATTTCCGCGGGTTTTCGTGTTTGTGGGGGAGTCGGGTTCCTTCTGATTCCGCGGGTTTCACGTCTGACTGTCGATCAGACGGGTTTGAGGCGCGCGGTGAGATTCCGCGTAATCACGCGGATGGTCAGCGGCGAATGCCGGGTCGATCAGAGGCACGTAGGTGCACTCATGTGTGCACGTACGTGTGCACCGGTTGGCACCAKTCCGCGCGCCCGACGCCGTCCCGGGCGACCTGGCGTACGACCCAACGGTGCGGTGGGGCTTTCGCGCTCCAGGGTCAGCCGAGTGATCGCCTCGAAGCATGCCTGTAAGCCTGCCTCTAGTGAGACGGTTCGCCGGGTCGGCCATTCGTGCATCGCTGGGAGCAAATGTGAGGAGCACGGCCTTCTGGCCGTAATTGGAGCGGTGAACGACCGACCTGCGGTCGCAGCTGCTGCAGTGACTTGCGAAGGTCACCGTTTGTAACAGCCCAGACCGCGGGCTCTTGGATCCGGGGGCCATTGCGGAGTGTGGTGCCGACTGGCATCTTTCTCTCAGCTGTGAGCCCGAGGTGGCATCTTGGCATAGCTGTTCAGACGACGTCGCGCGGCCGATGGGGAGGCCGACCATGGCAGGAATGCATAAATTCGGATTGGAAGCGACGGCGTCGGCCTGCGTCGGTGTTGCCATACTGGTCGTCGTGCTGACGGGGTGCGCTGTCACGACCGAAGCGGACGTCAGCGCCGCATCCGTATCGCCCGCCAAACCCTCCCCGGAGGTTTCGGCCGAGTCGCCCATATCGCCCAGCCCCACTCCRACGATGCCGCCTGAGTGGTGCACGCCGGCCGAGCTCCCCAGGGCATCACTCCCCGCGGCAGCCCTTCCCGCCCCTGGGGAGCACCTGACCCTGGAGCTTGACCCGTGCCTGACGGCACAGAGCCTGCTCGGCTGGGGCATGTGGCTCGAGGACCAGAGAATTGATTCCTCCCTTATTCAGGGTTTCCAAAGCGTTGCCGGCCTTGGGCCGTGGACTGCGCCCCTTGCCGACGGCAGTGGCAGATGCATCATCGTGGGCTCGTCTGACAGCCATAGCTCGGGCACCGTCGCGTGCGATTCTGCAGGTGTGCCTGCCACCATGGAGCGCAGCGCGGGCGGCTCAGTTCTGCGATTCGTAATCGAGAACGGCGCAATAGCCGTGTACGCCGCGTCACGGTAACACTTCAGGCAATTGCGGCGTTCTGCGAGACTCTTGTGGACGATCGCCCAGCGGATGTCCTGATAGGGATCCCTATCGCTCGCGAATTGCCTGCTCATCGATGGCGAGAACCAGGCCATTAGTGCGACATCACCCCCACGCACAATTTGGCTCCCCGTGGCCCTCATGTCGGCACCCTTGCGCGGTGCAAGTAGGCTTCCGTTCACGGTTCGGGTATGGAGACTGCATGATCGCTCAGGTATTGATGGGGGCTGGCGCAGTCGCGCTTGCGGCGTACGGCATTATCGCCGGTGTCCGTTCGTCAAACGAGACCGCGAAGCGACGCGGTACGCCCGTGGAGTGGGATCCTCGCTTCCCCCGGGATGCCTTTCTGGACGTAGTCAACAAGACGGCGCAGAAACTCCCCCGTGTGTACGCGAGCGGCGCGGACGGGCTCATCGTCACCATCCACGTCAAGTCGAATAGCGGACTTACGAGCTGGAAGGCGGAGGTTGACTTCTGCGACTACGGGCGCCTTACCGGGACGTACTGGATCACCTCGGAGAACACTCAATCCCCCATTCCCCAGGCGCTCGCGGATGCCATCGCGGCAGAGGTGCACGCCCGGCTCGGGGTGCAAACTCCTGGCGCGTAGCTCGCGAGCGGCAACTCCGCGGGCACCTGGCGCCCGGCGACAGAGACTCTTGCTGAGCACGGCCGACTGAGCGCAGGGCTCGCTGGGACGATTGGGATCCCATGCAATGGGACCCGCAGCGCGCATCGCACGTTTACGGATCCCCCGTGAGGCATGCAAACGCCTCTTCTGAGCGCAAATGGGCCTCGGCACGAGGTTGTAGTGGTAGAGGGCAGTAACATCAGCCATGATTTCGCGTGGCATGGCCGTACTCGCGGTTGCGTTGCTGTTAACGGGGTGCAGTGCGCCCGCCGCGACGCCAGTGTCGGAATCGCCCGCCCCCTCGTTGGTCGACGCCGATTCCGAGTTCCTCTACCAATGGGACGAGGGCAGCGGCGAGGCCATCTGGACGATGGATGCGTCAGGCGCGGGCGACGCGCGGATTCCCCTCGACGGATCGCCGGTTCATCCCGATTGGTCACCAGACGGTGAGCGCGTCGTCTATGCGCTCGACCGGGCGGACGGCCATCGTGAAATCTGGACGGCTGGCGCTGACGGGTCGGACCCTCAGTCTGTCGTCCCGTGCGTCGACCCATGTCTGAGCGTCGACTCGCCCGCCTGGTCGCCGGACGGGTCACGCATCGCCTTCTCCTGGTACGACGCATCGACAACGGCCAACGGCCCGCCGGCATCCGGGAGCATCCGAACCGTGGATCTCGCGACCGGACAGATCCAATTGGTGACGCAGACGCCGCCGGCGAGCGGCGACGTCCCCGACATGCCGCGCTGGTCGCCGACGGGAGACGCGCTGGTCATCGAAGTAGACCATTTCGATGAGCTCGGCGCGCCGTCGACGTACATTGCCACGGTCCCCATCGCTGGCGGGGACCCCACTCCGCTGACCGAACCGGCTCTGATGGCCCAATACCCTGACTGGTCGCCGGATGGCGAAATGATCGTGTTCTGCACCTATGACATCTCGATCTTCACGACCCTGGCCGAGGGCACGGCCTCGAATCTCTACACCGTCGCCGTCGACGGCAGCGGCCTCACCCAGCTCACCGACTTCGACGGCGGGGAACGTCTCACCCAACCGAGCTGGCTTCGAGATGGCACCGGCATCGTTGCCACCCTCGTCCACAGCGACTCACGAACCGGGGCACTCTTGGCGGTCGAAGGCGGTGACCCCTCCGCGCTGGGCACCACGAGCGCGACCCATGTGCGCGAGAGGCCGCACCCCTGACGAAGCAATCAAGACCGCGAGCCGACCGATCCCGCACGACGAAGACTCCCCGCCCAGGGGACGTGGCTATGTCGATGTCTGGGTGTTACGTGGCCGCCAACACCATTGCGCCCTCACGAGGATCGTTTGGCGTCCGCTCCACGCGACGATTGTCAACGATCGCTTCACCAATGCCCGCTGAGGGATGGCGGATTCAAGGGGTCGTTGCAACGATGGGCTTTTCTGGGCCTGACAGTAGTCTCTGCATGGCTTGCGCGGGGGTGATCCCGCCGAGTGTCTTGCGGGGCCTTTCGTTGAGTTCGGTGGCGACCTCGAGCAGTCGCTCGGGCGAGTGGACGGAGAGATCCGTGCCTTTCGGAAAGTACTGCCGCAGCAACCCGTTCGTGTTCTCGTTGGTGCCTCGCTGCCACGGCGAGTGCGGATCACAGAAGTAGATAGCCATCTTGGTGGCCATGGTGATCTGGCGGTGCTTGGCCAGCTCGGTGCCCTGGTCCCAGGTCAGCGTCTTGGCCAGGTGCTGCGGCAGGGTCTTGATCGTGGCTAGAAGCCCATCGCGGACCGTGATCGCGCCATGGTCGCCAGGCAAGTGGACCAGCATCGTGAACCGGGTCTGGCGTTCCACCAAAGTAGCGATCGCCGATCGGCAGTTCGAGCCCAAAACAAGATCGCCTTCCCAGTGACCAGGCACCGCACGATCGCCCACTTCCGCGGGTCGCTCGCTGATCATGATCATGTCGGGAATCTTGCCCGAGTTCTTCGCCGCGGGCCGTCTCGGACGTCTGACGGCGCGGCCGGTGCGCAAGTGTTGATGCAGGTCAGCGCGCAGCTGACCGCGGCCTTGAACATAAAGTGCCTGGTAGATCGTCTCGGGGCTCACCCGCATCTCCTGCCGGTCCGGGAACGTCCTGGCCAGGTGATCACTGATCTGTTCCGGGCTCCACTTCAGGCATAACTTGGCCTGGACCAAGGATGCCAGTTCGGGGTGGTCGAACTTGCTGGGCTTGGGTCGGCGGCCGCGAAGCTCGGCCTTCTTATGCGCTGCATAGGGCGCATACCTCGTCCGTGCTCGCGRGCCGGTCTTGGATCCGCCTCGGGTCAGCTCTCGACTGATCGTTCCGGCAGAGCGGCCGATCTCGGCAGCGATCGCCCTCACGCCGGCCCCAGCCAGGTGCATATCAGCGATCCGCAACCGCTCCTCCAAGCACAAATAGCGCCCCGACAGCGGCGGCCCGGGGACCGGGATCCGATCGCCCGTCGCTCGGCGCCAGCGCCGTCCAGTGCTTTGATCCACCCCCACAGCTTCACAGGCTGCTGACGACGTCGAACCCGCCGCCAGCAACATCCAGAAACGTTCCCGCTTCGTGACCAACGCACTATTCGACGACATAGACAACACCTCACAATCAAGAGTGTTGCGACGACCGACTGAACCCAACGATCCCTTGCGTGCACGCTGGGCTGGACGCCATTTTCGTATTACGATGACGCCATGAACGATCGCGACACGATCAACGGCGTGCCCGTCACCGAGGAACAGATCGCGGCGTGGGCGGCCGAGGCTGAAGCGGGCTACGACGTAGCTGAGCTCAAGAAGCGCGGCCGGGGGCGACCGGGTCGCGGGGCGGAACCGTCGCAGGTCGTCGCTCTGCGGCTGACGAGCGAGGAACTGGCTGAGCTGGACTCGCTGGCGGCGCGCACGCACAAGACGCGGTCCGAGTTGATCCGCGAGGCGCTCGCCGCGTACGCCGCGTGAACATCCACGACTCAGCGCTCAAGCACGGGATCTCGGCCCAGGATGCCGCCATGGCGGCATCCTGGCCGTGTGGGTCGAGGACTCGACGACGAGTCGCCGGCGCGTCAGCTGCGGCTCGGCTTTGACACCCAGGGGAGGTTGCTCGAGACGGTCGTGCTCGTCCTCGACAGCGGCAATGAGCTCGTCATCCACGCCATGAAAGCACGACCGCAGATGCTGGACCTGCTGCCGTAGACGCGGGCTCGGCATGTGTGCACCCGGCCCACAAGTCCGCGGAATCACGCGGGAGAAAGGCTGCCTCTCGTCCGCCTACGGATCAGAAGGTTGGGGGTTCGAGTCCCTTCGGGCGCACACTGTGTTGAGACAGTAACGGAAGATAGTGCCGATATCGGCACTATTTTTCGTTTCTGGAGCCTTTCTGATCCGATCAGGGGCGGATCAGGCGATGCCACGGATCGTGGTGCCTTAGGTCATCGCGATTCCTGCGGATTCCGGCGCGAACAATCCAATTGCTGATTCGCGGCGAACAACCGTTGACGCGGGCGCTCGCCCTCGTGGGTGCGGGGGTCCGGGGCGATGGCGAAGAAGAGCGGTCGAGCGAAGTTCTGGTCCTTGAGTGCGCTCGCCGGGGTCGTGAGCGCCGGCGTGTTCCTGGCAGTCGCCGAGCTCGTCGCATTGGTCGTCGCCCGTGACGGAAGCCCCATCTTGGCAATCGGCTCGTTCGTCATCGACATCGTGCCGCAGCCGTTCAAAGAGCTCGCGATCGCGACCTTCGGCGAGTACGACAAGATCGCGCTGCTGGCGGGCCTCGGCCTCGCGGTGCTGATCGCCTCGGCGATCGCCGGGATCGCGCAGTACATCAGGCCACCTCTGGGGGTCGTGGCGCTGGTCATCGCGGGCGGCATCTCGGTAGCCGCCATCGTCACACGCGCTGGCGCGACCCCGCTCGCGTCGCTCCCTCCGATCGCGGGGACGATCGCCGGGAGTGTGCTCCTGACCTTCCTGGTCTCCCGGCTTCGCCACTGGTCAGCCGAGCCGACACCAATGACCGTTCCGGCAACGGACACTGCTCCGGCATCATCCACCGCGCCAGCCTCGCTGGATCGACGAATGTTCTTCCGCGTGACGGCGATAGCCGCGGCATCCGCCCTCGTCGTCGGCATCGGTGCGCGCGTGGTCAACGCCACGACGTCGTCGATCGCCGCCGTGCGAAAGGCGCTGAAGCTGCCGGAGCCCCGATCAACCGTCGTGGTTCCCGAGGGGGCCGAATTCGACATCCCGGGACTCTCCCCCCTGTTCACGCCGAACAGCGAGTTCTACCGCGTCGACACCGCGCTCACCGTGCCCTCGATCGACCCGGGAACCTGGCGTCTGGTGATCGACGGCATGGTCGATGAGCGGGTGGAGTTGAGCTACGACGACCTCGTCGGGATGGGGCTCGATGAGTACTCCATCACCCTGACATGCGTGTCGAACGTGGTGGGGGGCGATCTGATTGGAAACGCGAAGTGGCTGGGCGTCCCGGTGCGGGACGTGCTGCGAATCGCCGGAGTCCAGGCGGGGGCCGACATGGTCCTGTCGCGAAGCATCGACGGGTTCACGGCCAGCACGCCGTTGGTCTCACTCACCGACGAGGGGATCGACGCGATCCTCGCGGTGGCGATGAACGGCGAGCCGCTGCCACTGGAGCACGGGTTTCCGGTCCGCATGGTGGTTCCCGGCCTCTACGGCTACGTATCGGCCACGAAGTGGCTGGCGGAGCTCACGGTGACGACGTTCGCCGCCGACGAGGCGTACTGGACGCCGCGCGGCTACAGCGCGGAGGCGCCGATCAAGTTCTCCTCGCGCCTCGATACTCCCCGCACCCTGACTCCCGTCACGGCCGGGCGCACCCCGGTCGCCGGCGTCGCGTGGGACCAGACCGTGGGGATCGAGCGGGTCGAGGTGAAGATCGACGACACGGAGTGGCAGCGGGCAACACTCTCGTCGCCCATCAACGACGACACCTGGGTCCAGTGGTTCATCGATTGGGACGCCACTCCCGGCAACCACAACATCACCGTGCGTGCCGTGAACAAGAACGGCGACCTTCAGACTGAGGAGCAGGCCCCGATCGCGCCGAACGGCTCCACGGGCTGGCACCGCATGCTCATCCAGGTGAACTGAGGGCCCGCTCTGACTGTCCGACGCCGAGGAAGTCCCGTTGGGGCGGTAGGAGTTCGATGTGTGTGAGGATCGCGTTCTCACCGACACGTAGGTGTCGCCACCGCCGACCGTAGACCTGGCGGGCTTCCGGGTAGCCCGCGTCCGTGCTGGTGATCGCTTGGGCAGTCGCCGGTTTCCATCCCCCGTCGATCCAGATGGAGAGCGGAGTCGGCCGCAGCAGGTTGCGCCAYCAGTTCTTGCGCTGGGCACCACCCGGGTAGACGATGACGAGGTTGCCTTCCCGCGCGTACTGCACAGGAAACTCGAAGATGCGACCGCTCTTCGCGCCCCGCACGCGAAGCAACGCAAACGTGCCGCCGAGTCCGGGGCCCCCATGGCGCAGCGACCATGCCATCACGCCGGAACCGACCGATTGACCCGTCAGGGTTCGCATCAGGGCGATGCTCACGAGACCGAGGATGGCGCCTGCGACGACACCGGTCAGCGCACCCAATGCGATCACCGCTCCCGTCCGCCAGGCGGCGTCCGGAATCGTGGCGCCGGTGAAGATGACGACCATGGCGGGTGTCCATGCGACCGCGCTGATCGAGACCCACCGCCACGGATGACGGACATGGTGACGCAGCACGACCGCCTGTCCGACCCCCAGCACGGCGCCCATAGCCAGGCCGAGTCCGGCGGCCATCAGAAGAATGAACGCTGGAGCCGGCGCAGCGCCGTCCTGGTCGCCCAGGCTCGAGGGGGCCGACGCCAGCGCCCACCCGAGGCCGGCGATCAGAACGGTCGTCGCGATCCAGCTGAGCCGCGACAGCCCGGGAAACCGGCGGGCGAGCCAGGCCGCTTGGAGAACCCCGAGCGCGGTCCCCTCGATCAACCCGCCCGTGACAAGGATGGCGAGCGCCGCGTAGCCGGGTAATCCCTCCGACGCGCGGGCCGCTGACGCCGCCGCGGTCATCCCGATGCCCTCGGCGACGACGCAGGCGACCAGCCAGCCCAGCGGCCCAGCCGCCGCGGACGCGTCCTGGTGCGGGTGCTGTGGCGCAGCCGCGGGAACTTCGTGGATGACGTCCATCGCAACAGCACACTCTCAACCGCAAAGATCGGCAGGGTCGAACGTCCCGTGGCTCGCCCTGCCGACGTGTCGCGAGGACGAGGTGATGGCACTTGCTCAACCTGAGGTGAGCAGTTCGTTGGCGTCGCGACGCACCGTGAGCTTCGGCTGCGCGGGGGGCGATTCCTTCAGACGTTCAATCCACGGTGGTGAGAGAGGCCCCTTGGCCATGCGGTCGACATCGAGAATGCCACGCGCGTTCCGTAGGGGGTTGCGGAGGCGGCGCTGGAGGAGCTCAGAGGACGCCGGACGGGTGAGGCGTGCTGGCCAGCCTGCCACTTATACTTTCCGCGACGGAAATGATACGGTTTCGGAGGTTGCACCCGCACCGCTATCGTGTCCACCTGGAAGACCCGCTGATGACTTCTTCGACCCTGCTCGATTCACCGCCCCGCGTTGCCATGACGACGGGCGATCCCGCGGGAATCGGCCCGGAACTGGTTGCGCGCCTCCTCGTTGAGATCGCCGGAGACGCCGGACAACCCGTTGCCGTCTTCACCACTTCCGCCGAGCTGGATCGCGGTTTCGAGCAGGCCGGCCTGGGCCACGCGCGCGGTGTCGTCGAATCGGCGGAGAACATCAAGATCGTCGACAGCGGCATGGATTTCGTGGGAATGCCGGTCGCACGCGCCTCGCGGGAGGGTGGCGAATGGGCCCTCGCGCACTTGGAGCTCGCGCTGAAGGCGCACGGCAGGGGCGAGGTCGACGCGCTCGTGTTCGCGCCGCTCAACAAGTCGTCACTGCACCTTGCGGGTATGCACGAGCTGGACGAGCTGCGCTGGTTCGAGAAGCGCCTGGGCGTCACCGGTCCGGTCTCCGAGTTGAATGCCATCACCGGCATCTGGACCTCGCGCGTGACCTCCCACGTGGCTCATCGTGACGCCCCGATGCTTATCACGGCGGAAAAGGTCAAGGACGCAGCCGCCCTCCTGAATTCGTATCTCGTCGCCTCGGGAATCRCCGCGCCGCGCCTGGCCGTGTGCGCGCTGAACCCGCATGCCGGCGAGAACGGCACGTTCGGCCGCGAGGAGATCGACGAGATCGCACCCGGCGTGGCGCGGGCCGTCGCCGAGGGAATCGACGCAGTCGGGCCGTTCCCGGCCGACACGCTCTTCCTGCGTGCTCGTGACGGGGAGTTCGACGGCGTCGTGACGATGTACCACGACCAGGGCCAGATCGCTATGAAGATGATCGGATTCGATGGCGGCGTGACGATTGAGGGCGGGATCGGCATCGCCACCTGCACGCCCGCCCACGGTACGGCCTTCGACCGGGTCGGTGCCGGCACCGCATCGCCCACCTCGACGCGCAACGCGTACCAGCTCGCGCGGGCGCTCGCATCGACCACGATCAAGCTCGGCGTGTGACCGCCGAGGCTCGGACCCTCGCTGCGCGGCTGTCGCACGCACAGCCTTCCCGTCCGGTCGACCAGGCGGACCTCGAGACGGCTGTCGCACGCGGTCCACGGGTGGTCATCCTCGACGATGACCCGACGGGAACGCAGAGCGTGCGGCGGCTGCCGATCATCACGCAGTGGGAACCGGCGGACGCGGCCTGGGCGTTCGGCTGTCAAGACGCAGGCTTCTGCGTTCTGACGAACACCCGCAGCCTCGATGAGGAGCACGCTCGTCTGCGGAACGCCGAGGCGATCCGCGCGGTTCACGCCGCCGCCGTGGGCGAGCGCTACAGCGTGATCAGCCGGGGGGATTCAACACTGCGAGGGCACCACGTCGCCGAGATCGACTCGGTTTCGCGGGAGCTGTCCGCAGTCGGGTGGGGTGACGTGGACGCCGTGCTCGTTGTTCCGGCGTTTCCTGCGGCCGGCCGCATCACGGTCGACGCGGTGCACTGGATCGAGGAGGGCGGCGAGTTCGTACCGGCCGGAGCCTCGAGCTTCGCCCTCGACCCGACATTCGGCTACCGTGCCTCCGACATCCGGAAGTGGACCGAGGAGCGGTCGAACGGCGCGGTGCGCGCCCGCGACGTGGGCTCGATCGGACTCGAGGTGGTTCGAGGCGCTCACGAGGGCCTGGTCGAGGCCATCATGCGCGCGGCTGATGGTCGTCACGTCGTCGTCGACGCCGTGGACGACAACGACCTCCGCTGCATCTCGATGGCCGCGCTCGAAGCGGAACGCCTCGGGCGCAAGCTGCTCTACCGGACGAGCCCCGGCCTTCTGCTGTCCCGACTAGGTCAGCGGCAGGAGGGGGCGGTTGTGCGACAGGAGCTCGCCGACGTCGTGCGAGCGGCCGAGCCGCAGACTCCGCACGGACTCGTCGTGGTCGGCTCGCACGTGCCGCTCAGCAGCCGGCAGCTCGACCATGTGCTCGCGAACGACCAGGACATCGTCCATCTCATCGTCGACGTTCCCGCGCTCCTCGACCCGGGAGCGGCGGAGAACGAACTCGAGCGCATCGTCGAGCAGGCGTCCTCGGCGCTCGGGCACTGCGATGTGGTCATCTCGACGTCCCGTGTGCGCATCGACGGCTCGAACGGTGCCGCGAGCCTCGACATCGCCCGCACAGTTTCGGCGGGAATCGTGCTGCTCACGAGGCGGCTGCTGGAGCGGTGTCGACCGAGCTTCCTCATCGGCAAGGGTGGGATCACCTCCAGCGATCTCGCCACCGGAGCAGTGGGGCTGCGACGAGCTCGGATCGTCGGCTCGCTGCTGGCCGGCTCCGTGTCCGTCTGGCAGTCGGCCGATTCGGCGGCAGTCGACGTCTTCGAGACGCCCTATGCCGTCTTCCCCGGCAACGTCGGGTCGGACGGATCCCTCGCTCAGGCGATCGCAGCCTTCCGGAGGGCCTCGAACGAGACCGGGTAGCTGTTCAGATAGGACTGGATCGCGACCACGGCGCCTCCGCGCGCCCACTCGGAGAAGGCCATCGGCTCGACGAGCGTCGAGATCGGGCGAGCCCAGGTCGGGCGGTCCACGGCGATGCCGCGCTGCACCGCGTCAGGCGCGGTCGTGGCCAGACCGATGCCTTCACCCGAGAGAAGAACCTCCTGGATGCCGGTGAGCATGGAGACCGCGGAGATGAGGCGACCGAGAGCGCGCGCGGATTCGTCGACGACACGTCCAGCGACGGGGTTGCCGGAAGTGGCAAGGCTGAGGACCTCGTCGTAGCCGACCGTGCGGCCGAGCCCCATGGAAACGGACTGGCAGATACTTCCGGATGACAGGTAGGCGATGGCGCAACCCCGGTGTCCCTCGGCGCACATCGGCCCTGTCGGATCGATGACGAAATGACCCGCGGTCGGTGCGTGGGGATCCTCACGGCGCACCACGCGATCGTGGATGACGAGCGAGCATCCGACGCCGACTCCGACGGTGATCAAGGCGAAGTCCGTCGTACCGCGGCCCATACCGAACCAGTGCTGCACCTGGGTCAGCGCGAGAACGTCGTTCTCCACGTCCACCCGCAGGCCCGTCGCGGCCGAGATGCTCTCGGCCAGGGGCACATCGTTCCATCCGAGGGAGCGGGAGACATCGACCTTCTGACCGTCGGCCGAGTGGCCGCCGAGGGCGATGCCCACTCCGCACACGTCGGACCAGTCGCGGGCCAGGCCGGAGACGGTGGCGGCGATGGCCGCGGTGACCGTCGTCGGGTCGGTCGCGACGAGTGGCGCGGTGACTTCGGCAAGGATCTCGGCGCGCGCGTTGGTGACGACGCCGTAGAGGGCTTCGAGGGTGACCTTGATTCCGATGAAGCGAAGGTCGTCCGCGACATCGAGGGGACGGGCGATTCGTCCGTGCACCGCATCCGCCTGAGGGTCACCCTCGCGGAGCAGGCCGGAGTCGACGAGCGGCTTCGCCAGTCGGGTCAGGCTGGCGGGGGAGAGGTTGAGGCGCCGCGCGATCTCGCTCCGTGAGAGCGGTCCGCTCATCACGATCTCGCGCGCCACAGATCGCGCGGATTCGGTCGCCAGGTGGCTGGGTGTCATCTCTCGCAGGCTCACGTCATTCACCCTCTACTGGCGCACAGGAATCGCACACCTTGCTCGAACTAGGCTTTCAGTAACAGTAAGAATAGCCCGCAATCAGCCGCAATGAGACCGGAAACACGCCTCGATTTGACGTGAATGCTTTCCGTCGCAATAATCATTAGGCACCCAGAGACCAGTCAGGTTTCCGGCAAAGGAGCCAATGATGACCGACACCACCCGCCTGCTCGACGTCACCTCGGGCGGTGTCAGCGTTCTCATCGACGCTCGGGGGGCCGGCGAGGTGACCGACACCACCCGGCTGTTCCACCTCGCCTCGGGCGGCGTCAGCGTACTCATCGACGCTCGAGGCGCCGGCGTGCCGCGCATCGTCCACTGGGGCGCGGCGCTCGACGTGCGCGATCAGCGCGACCTCGAGCAGCTGGCCTCGGCCTCCATCCCGCAGATCGTCTCGAACAGCATCGACACGCCCGTGCCGTTGGCGATCCTTCCCGAGCAGGCGAAGGGGTGGACCGGCACGCCGGGGATCAGCGGCCATCGCGATGGGGCGGCCTTCACCGTCGATCTCGCCCTCGTTGCTGTGCACTCGGGCCGATCCGCCGACAAGCGCTTTCGCGACCGCAACCTTCGCTTCGAGCTCGAAGACGGCGACACAGGACTTCAGGTCGAGCTCGAACTGGAACTGGCGGACTCGGGCGTGCTGCGCACCCGAGCACGCGTCACGAGCACGAAGGACGGCGCCTACACCCTCGACGGATTGGTGCTGGCGCTGCCGGTTCCGCTCCACGCCCAGGAGATCCTCGACTTCACCGGCCGCCACGTGCGCGAGAGCAGCGCCCAGCGCCATGCCTTCACGATGGGGACGCACACGAACGACGGACGCCACGGACGGACCGGCCATGATGCCTCGCTCCTCTACGCCGTCGGCGCAGAAGGATTCGGATTCCGCAGCGGAGAGGTGTGGGGGGTCCAGGTCGCCTGGAGCGGCAACCACCGCACCTATGCCGAGCGGCTTCCCTCTGGGCGGAGCGTGATTGGCGGCGGCGAGCTGCTCCTGCCCGGCGAGGTACGACTTCATGCGGGCGAGGCCTACCGGAGCCCCTGGCTGTACGCCTCCTACGGCGACGGTCTCGACGCGCTGAGCGCGCGCTTCCACGAGTTTCTCCGTGCCCGCCCCGGGTATCCCTCGACCCCTCGCCCCGTCGTGCTCAACACGTGGGAGGCGGTGTACTTCGATCAGGACCTCGACACGCTCCTCGCACTCGCGGATCGCGCGGCCGGCGTCGGCGTCGAGCGATTCGTGCTCGACGACGGTTGGTTCCACGGGCGCCGCGACAAGTCGGCGGGGCTGGGGGACTGGCGCATCGATGCCGACGTCTGGCCGGACGGTCTCGAGCCGCTCGTCGAGCGCGTCCGCGCCC
>NZ_JBFUFC010000049.1:0-20519 GCF_056403635.1 Microbacterium sp. P2_F9
ATCCTCATCCTCGGCGCCCTGCTCATCTGGATGCCTGGCATCGACTACGGCTGGCGGCATCCGCGTTTCGTCGCGTTCGTGCTGATCGTGCTCATCCTCGAACTCGCCCTGCTGCACGTGCGTCTCTACCTGCGGGCGCACCAGCGGTACGTCACCGGGTTCACCCGGACCGTGGCGGTCATCACTGTCGCGCTGGTCATCGTCCTGGCCGTCATGCTCGTGTTGCCCCTCGCCTTCGGCGAGTACCTCATCTTCTCCAGCACCTACTGGCGCTGGGTCGTCGCCCTGGCAATCCTCGCCGCGCTGGGCACCGTGCTCATTCCGCTCCTCAACGCGCTGTTCGCGCCGAAGAAGCCCAAGCCGGTCTACACCTCGCCGTATCAGCCCTACCCGGTCGGATGGCCGACGTACGCCGACGGCGTGACGCCGCTCCCGGTCATGCCCGACGGCTCGCCCGACTGGACCRCCTACTACACGGGGTATCCATCGACGGTGTCGCAGGCGATCGCCCCCACTGCGTGGGGTCCCGTGGCGCCTCCAGGCGGCGCACCGTACGGCTGGGCACCGTCCGTCGACGAGAGCCCGGCGCCCGAGGCGCCGGCCGTGACCGAGGCGCCCGCCGCGCCTGGCAACCCCGGCACCGCGCCGTCCGGCTACGAGGGCTACCCGCCTCGGCCGCCGCTGCCGCCGCGGCCCTGAGCGGGAGCGCCCTCAGCGCCCCAGGATCTCCAGCGCGGCCATCGCCGCGTTGTGTCCGCCCAACCCGCTGACCGCGCCGCCGCGCCGGGCCCCCGAGCCGCACAGGAGCACCCGGTCGTGCTCGGTGGCGACGCCCCAGCGTGCGGCGGGGTCCTCGAGCGGCTCGCGATCCTCCGCCCACGGCCACGACAGGGAGCCGTGGAAGATGTCGCCCCCGGTCATCCCCAGCGACGTCTCCAGGTCGGCGGTGGTCCGCGCCTCGATGCAGGGCGACCCATCCGGCGCTTCGTAGACGCAGTCCGCGATCGGCTCCGCGATCACCTCGTCGAGAGACGCCTGTGCCGMGGCGAGCAGCTCAGCGCGCGCGGCATCCGGATCCCGCCCTGCCAGCAGGMGGTGGGGCGTATGGAGTCCGAAAAGCGTCAGCGTCTGCGCTCCAGCAGTGCGAAGGTCTGGCCCGAGAATCGAGGGGTCGGTGAGCGAGTGGCAGTAGATCTCCGCCGGGAGCGGACTCGGGATGCCGCCGGTCGCGGCGACGTCGAAGGCCCGGTCGAGCTGCGACAGCGTCTCGTTGACGTGGAACGTTCCGCCGAAGGCCGCCTCGGGGCTGACCGTGGTGTCGTGGAGTCGGGGGAGCCGGCGCAGCAGCATGTTGACCTTGACCTGGGCGCCCTCGGCCGGGGTGTCCGTGGCCGCGGTCCCGCCACCCGCGCGGATGAGGGCGGCGAGCACGGCGGGTCCGACGCCGCTCAGCACGAGGCGCCCGCGGAGCGGCGTCGCGTTGTGGATCCTCACCTCGCCGTCGGGCGAGATGGCGGTGACCTCGGCACTGGTGCGGAGGTCGGCTCCGGCATCCCGTGCCGCTCGTTCGAGCTCCGCGGTGACGCGGCCCATGCCGCCGACCGGCACGTCCCAGTGCCCGGTTCCGCCGCCGATCACGTGGTACAGGAAGCAGCGATTCTGGCGGAGGCCCGGGTCATCGCTGCGGGCGAAGGTGCCGATGAGCCCGTCGGTCAGCGCGATGCCCTGGGCGACGTCGCTGCGCAGTGATTTTCCGAGCAGGTCGCCGAGCGGGCGCTCGATGACGTCTTCCCAGAGTGCGTCGTCGCCCAGTCGCGCCCGCATCGTCTCGGCTCGCAGCAGCGGCGCGGTCATCGTCGGGAAGATCAGCGACGCGAGGGGGGCCAGCCGCTCGTAGAACGCGGCGAACCGCACGGCCTCGTCGGGGTCGCCCGTCGTACGGGCGAAGGAGTTCGCTGTGGCCGCGGCATCCGCGGAATCCACCAGAATTCCTCGGGCGGGATCGAGCGGATCGGGCGTGTAGGAGGAGTAGCGGCGCCGCCGCAGTTCGATCCGGAGGCCGAGATCGTCGATGATGCGCTGGGGAAGCAGGCTGACGAGGTAGGAGTAGCGCGACAGCTTGGCATCGACGCCCGCCCACGGCCGCTCCGAGACGGCCGCGCCGCCGGTGTGGTCGAGGCGCTCGAGCACGACGACGGTGCGCCCCGCCCGGGCGAGATAGGCCGCGGCGACCAGGGCATTGTGCCCGCCGCCGACGATCACGACATCGTGGGTGGCAGCGCTCGCGGTGCTCATCCGCCTACGCTAACCCGACACGCACCGGCCTGCGCCGATACCGTGGAGCCATGCCCCTCGCACATGACTTGGAAGCAATCGCCGTCGAAATCGCCCAGGAGGCGGGTGAGCTCGCCCGGCGCCGTCGGAGCGAAGGGGTCTCGATCGCCGCGACGAAATCGGCCATCGCGGACATCGTCACCGAGGCCGATCGTGAAGTCGAGCAGTTCATCCGGGCACGGATCGCCGCCGAACGGCCGGGGGACGGATTCCTCGGCGAAGAGTCCGGCGCGGAACGAGCCTCGACCGACATCACGTGGGTAGTCGACCCCATCGACGGAACCGTCAACTACGCCTACGGCATCCCGTCCTACGCGGTGAGCATCGCGGCGGTCGCCGGGGAGCCCGTCCCGGGCCGATGGGAGGCGCTCGCCGCAGCCGTCTTCAACCCGGCGTCCGGCGAGCTCTTCCGCGCTTCCCGCGGCGGTGGCGCCTGGCTGGGGGAGAGCCGGCTCGTGGTGAACGCCGAGCCGAGCGATGCGGGAGCGCTCCTCGCGACCGGCTTCGGCTACGACCCGGCGACGCACAGCTCCGATCTCGCCCGCGTCGCGCGGGTGATGCCGCTGGCTCGCGACATCCGACGCATCGGGTCGGCCGCGCTGGATCTCGCGTTCGTCGCAGCCGGCCGGCTCGACGGCTATTTCGAGCGCGGACTGCAGCCGTGGGATCACGCCGCGGGTGCGCTCCTGGTCGAGGAGGCCGGCGGCATGGTTGGTGGAGCGCCGGCCGACGCACGGGGTCGCATCCTCATCGTGGCCTCGGGTCCCGGCATGTTCGAACGACTCCTCGAAGCCGCCATCGACTGAGCGGATGGGCGGCGCTGCGCACCGGCAGGCGGCGCAACCTGAGGAGATATATCAGCACTACCGGCCCTCCGCACACCGCATTCCCAGGGGTGACCGGGTAGGGTTTACCTATTCGTTACCTTTGCCGCCCGAACGGCGAGGGTGATCAGAGCACATCGACCGACTTCGTTGCCCCATTAGCGACTCGACCCGAGAGCCTGCGTTTTGCCCTTCGAACCCACGATGGCTGAGCCTGCGCGCACGCGCAGATCCAGCCGAACCCCCGTCGCGTCTGCGCCGACCGCGGGTCCCGTGGCTCCGCTGAGCCGCCGCGATGCTCGCGCGATGCGTGCGTCCGAGACCGGGCCCCAGTCGACCGTGTGGGCGACTCCGAGCGACTCCCGCACCGCTGCGCCGGCATCCTCGATTCCGGATGCCGCGGCCGTCGTCGATGCCGTGATCGCTGTCGCCGAGCAGGCCGCCATGCGTGCCGACCTCGAGCCCGTCCTCGTCGCGGTGGAGCCGTTCGAGCTCCTCGAGCCCACCGTCGAGCCCGAGCCGGCGCTCGAAGCGGAAACGCTTGTGCCCGCGGTGGAGCCGGAGGCGGCCGAGCAGGCTGCGCCCGCAGCGGCCCGCGCACCGCAGACAGAACCTGCGACGGAGGATCCGGCATCCGTCGTCGACGAGTTCGAGATGGCCGCGCGACTATTTGCCTTCACGGGCGAGACGCCGGTGCAGAATCAGGATGCCGCGTCCGCACCCAAGGCGGCGGTCGATGCCGAGGGGGCCGTTGCCCCCGCCGAGCGAGTTCMGGGTCGACGCAGGCGTCAGCTCGCGACGGCGTCGTTCTCGGTCGGTGTGATGGGAATCGTGGGCCTGCTGGCAGTCGGCATGACGACTCCCGCCGACGCACTCGCCGTGGCCGATTCCGACAACCCCGCAGCCACCGTGACCGCGGCGGGCGATGTCGAGGCGAACGAGGACATTCAGGCCTACGTGACGCCGTCGACGATCGAGAGCGCCGGAATCGAGCGCGACGAGAACTACTCGACAGTGTCGCTGGGCGAGATCGCATCCGAGCTCGGCATCAGCAACTACTCGAACTTCTTCGTCAACGACCCGAACGCCGCAATCCAATGGCCGTTCGCTGTCGGTGTGCCGATCACCTACGGGTTCGGCATGCGGTCTGGTCGCATGCACGAAGGTGCGGACTTCGTGCCTGGACAGGGCGCCGAGATCCAGGCGATCGCTGCCGGCACGGTGCGCACCGCGACCAGCAGTGGCGGCGGCTACGGCGTCGAGGTCGTCATCGACCACATCATCGACGGTCAGCTCATCTCGAGCCGCTACGCGCACATGCTCTACGGCTCGATCAAGGTGGCCGAGGGTCAGCACGTCGAGGCGGGCACGATCCTCGGCGAGACGGGCGACACGGGTCACTCGTTCGGCGCCCACACGCACTTCGAGATCCTGGCCGGCGGCGACACAGCCATCGACCCGATCGAATGGCTGCGTGCGAACGCGGGAAGGTCGTCGCTCGGCTGACGCCGATTAAGTGGGATGCCGAGGCTCTGGTATTCTCTTCTAGTTGCCCGCTCGCGGGCAGCACGCCCCGATAGCTCAGTGGTAGAGCACTTCCATGGTAAGGAAGGGGTCGTCAGTTCAATCCTGACTCGGGGCTCGCAGCATCCAATTCTTGCGACCGGATGCCGTGTGGCAGGGTAGCTCAGTTGGTGAGAGCGCACGACTCATAATCGTGAGGTCGCGGGTTCAAGCCCCGCTCCTGCTACAAGTTCAGAGCCCCGGAAATCCGGGGCTCTTTTGTTTGCGGCCTCCCGAAAAGCTGAACGTTCCTGCGCTGGAATTCTGTACATGACGACGCTTTCGTTGGCAGATGCCCGGGCGAACCTCTCCAAGCTCGTAGAGTCCGCCGTGACGACCCATGAACGGTTCGAGGTCACCCGCAATGGGGATCGTGCCGCGGTGCTGATGAGCGCCGATGACTACGACTCGCTGCTGGAGACGGTCGACGTGCTGAGCAGCGCGTCGGAGGTCGAAGCGATCCGCCGAGGCATCCAGGAGCTGGATGCGGGCGAAACGTCAACTGCCGATGAGGTTCGAGCCGCGCTCATCGCGGCCGGCAGGCTGCCTGCGTGACCGCACCGGGATCAGTCCGGACTGGACGCAGCGCAGTTCAGGACACGAGGGTCTCGGTGGCCAGTCGCATGTGCGATTCCACCGAGGCGGCCGCGAGCTCGGCGTCGCCTGTCGCGATCGCATCGACGATCTGGAGGTGGCGCGGCACGTCCATGTTCTGAACGGCCCGTTCGATTCCGGAGCGGGTGATCGACATCAGGATGGAGCCTTCGAGGGCGGACCATGCCCTGACGAGCGTTGCGTTCCCGCTGAGGCGGCAAAGTTCGCGATGGAAGTCGAGGTCTGCCCGCATCCGGGCTTCCAGAGATTCGCTCTCGGCGAGCGACATGCGATCCGCGGCGGCTCTGAGGTCCGTGACAGCTTGTTCGCGTGTTGGACTCTGCGCGACGGTACGGGCGGCGAGCGCCTCCAGCGCGGCCCGCACCCGAAAAAGGTCTCGGAGTTCCTCCTCGTCCATGAGCCGGACGAGCAGTCGCCCGCGGGAACCGTTTGTCAGCAGGCCTTCGAGTTCCAGGGTGCGCATGGCTTCGCGGAGGGTGCCTCGGCTAATGCCGAGGCGTGCGGACATCTCGATCTCGGAGACATGGGAACCCGGGGGAAGCTCACCGGTGGTGATGGCTCGGCGGAGCGCCTCGATCGCCTGCATGCGCAGAGTGTTGCGCTGCAGACCCAGGATCGCTGGTCCGTCGGTCATCGCTCGCCCCCCTCAGGTTGAGTCTAGAGAGGGCGGCGTATTCCGCGGAGTACGCCGCCCTCTCATCACATCTCGGTCGTCATCGCGCGGGCTCGAGCTCGCGTGCCTCAGAAGATGCCTGCGCGGCGTACTCGCGTTKCGCCTTGGTCCACGTTTCGGGTGTCACCAAGGCGGAGATGAATCCGATCAGCGCATAGAGCGCGAACAACGCGGCTGGTCCCACCCAACCGAAAGCTCCGAACAGGAGAGTCGTGATGAAAGGCGTGAAGCCCGAGACCATGGCGGAGATCTGGTAGGCAAGCGACGCCCCAGAGGTGCGGGTGTTGGCGTTGAACAGCTCGGGGAACCATGCGCCTTGAGCTCCGGCGAGGGCATTCTGGAACACGGCGTAGGAGAGCACGATGACCACGATGACCATGGGGTAGACGGCGGTGTTCACGCCGAGGAACATCAGGAATCCCCAGAACACACCCATCGCGGTGACGGCGAGGTAGAGCGGGCGTCGTCCGATCTTGTCGGTGAGTCGCGCCCATCCCCAGGTGGCGAAGATGCCGATTGCTGCCGCAATGCACAGGGCGGTCAGCGTCTGCCAACTCTCGGTGATCTTGTTCGTGTTCAGGTACGAGATCAGATAGGTGATCGAGATCGCGTAGCCGGCGGTCTCAGCGACGCGAAGGCCGATGCCCCGGAGGATGTTGCCCCAGTCGGTCTTGATGACCTCGATGATCGGCGCCTTGAGGACCTTTCCCTCGGACTTGACGTCCTCGAACACGGGGGACTCGGGAACCTTGGCGCGGATGATGAGGCCCACGATGACCAGGAGGATGCTGGCCAGGAATGGCACGCGCCACGCCCAGTCGCCGGGCAAGTGGACGCTGACGAGAAAGACTAGGTTCGCCAGCAGCAGACCGACAGGGAAGCCCGCCTGCACGATGCCGGTGAAGCCTCCCTTGAAGCGCCATGGTGCGTGCTCGTAGGTCATCAAGATCGCGCCGCCCCACTCGGCGCCGAACGCAAGGCCCTGGATGATGCGGACGATGACCAGGAGGATCGGCGCGAGGATGCCGACCATCGCGTACGTCGGCAGCAGGCCGATCGCGAAGGTGGCGAGGCCCATCACGATCAGTGATCCCACGAGGACGGGCTTACGGCCGACGCGGTCGCCGAGGTGTCCGCCGATGATCCCGCCGATCGGTCGGGCGGCGAAGCCGACGCCGAGCGTCGCGAACGACAGCAGTGTGCCGGTGACCGGATCGGAGCCGGGGAAGAACGCTGTCCCGAAGTAGAGAGCCGCGGCAGTGCCGAACCCGATGAAGTCGTACGTTTCGATGACCGCGCCGACGCCGGAACCGACTGCCACGCGCTTTCGTTCGGGGGTGCCGTTGACCACACCCCGCATCGTGATGGCTGCTTCGCTCATCTCTCTGCCTCTCTCACGTCATTGTGTCCGACTCGCGGCGCGAGCGGTGAAGCCAGTATGTGAGCAGATTCCGTCATTGTCAACAATCAAACAGTCAACTATTGAACTGTCGGTAAATTCGTCGTACTATCGACATGCCGCCGCAACGGAGCGGCAGAAGGCAGGAGACTCATGACACTCACTCGCACCGCCGTCCTCACCGGCGCAGCAGCAGAACGAGGCATCGGGCAGGCGACCGCTCGGGCATACGCGAAGGCCGGCTGGGCCGTCGCGATCCTGGACCTCGACGGCGAACTCGCCGCTCGCGTCGCCGCCGACATCGCTTCGGAGCATGGCGTGGCGGCATACGGTGGCCCCGTAAATGTGGCAGACGAAGCCTCTGTGGCGTCAGCACAGCAGACGATCGCCGCGCGGGTGGCCGACGGAGCATTGCCGCCCGTGGGCGCTCTCGCGAACATCGCTGGCATCACCTCACCGGTGTCATTCCTTGAGACCACCCTCGACCTCTGGAACAAGGTCCTGGCGGTCAATGCCACAGGCACCTATCTCGTCACCAGGGCGTTCCTGCCCGACATGATCGATCAGGGGTTCGGCCGCATCATCAATATGTCGTCAGTCTCAGCGCAGCGCGGTGGCGGCGTCTTCGGCAAGGTCCCGTACTCGGCAGCCAAAGCGGCGATCCTCGGCTTCACCAAGTCACTGGCGCGTGAACTCGGCTCCAGCGGAGTAACTGTGAACGCCGTCACGCCGGGCGCGGTCGACACCAACATCCGGGTGGGGACGACTGACGAGATCGAGGCCGCAATCGTCGACGCCATCCCGCTCGGACGCACTGCGACGCCCGACGAGATCGCAGCGGTGATCGTGTTCCTCTCCAGCGAAGGCGCGAGCTACCTGCAGGGCACGACGGTAGACATCAACGGCGGCAGCCACATGCGCTGACGGCCGAACCCGATTCAGATTTGCGACCGAACGAAGGAGTTCCGACCATGATGACCACAGCGTCGACCGTGCTCGACCTCACAACGAGGCTCAGCCGCGTGCGCGAAGCCGCACAGCGCATCCGCCTGAACGCACTCGCAATGGGCGAGGTGCAGGGCCAGGGCTACGTCGGCCAGGCGCTCGGCGCCGCCGACATGCTTGCCGTCGTGTACGCCGATCAATTGCGGTACCACGCGGAAGACCCGCACTGGGAGGGGCGCGACCGCTTCCTCCTCTCCACCGGTCACTACGCGATCGGCCTCTACGCCGCCTTGGCCGAAGCCGGGATCATCCCCGTCGAAGAACTCGACACCTACGGATCCGACGACTCCCGTCTGCCGATGTCGGGCATGGCGAGCTATACCCCCGGTATGGAGATCTCCGGCGGATCGCTCGGACACGGACTCACCGTGGCAGTGGGCATGGCGCTCGGGCTCCGCCACCTCGACAGCGACTCGCGCGTGATCAACTTCCTCTCCGACGGGGAGCTCAACGAAGGCTCGACATGGGAGGCCGCCATGGGCGCGGCATCCCATCAACTCGGCCGCCTGATCGCTCTGGTCGACATGAACGCGCTTCAGGCAGACGGTCCCACCGTGGGCGTGCTGAACATCGAACCGGTCGAGGAGAAGTGGGAGTCCTTCGGCTGGCACACCCAGCGCGTGAATGGCAACGACCCGGGGGCCGTGCTCCGCGCGTTCGACGCTATCGGCGACCCCGATCCGGTCGGCCCACCTCATGTCATCGTCTGCGACACGAAGGTCGGCCGCGGCGTGCCGCTGCTCGAGACGCGTGAGAAATCCCACTTCATGCGCATCGAGGAACAGGAATGGGCGATCTGCCGTGCCCAGCTGATCGCAGGATTCGAATCGGATGCCGCGACCGCGGCCGAAGGAGYGGCATCATGAGCACCAGTGCAGCCAAGCCGAAGCTCAAGACCTCGGCGATGATCGCCTCGTTCGCCGATCCCGGTCAGAAGACGGCATCAGCGCCGTTCGGTCACGCGCTGGCGGCGCTCGCTGGGAAGGACGACCGCGTCGTCGGTCTCTCCGCCGACCTCGCGAAGTACACCGACATGCATATCTTCCGGGAAGCGTTCCCAGAGCGCTTCTTCCAGATGGGCATGGCCGAGCAGCTGCTCTTCGGGGCCGCCGCAGGTATGGCCGAAGTGGGACTCGTACCGTTCGCGTCGACCTATTCGGTATTCGCCGCGCGTAGGGCGTATGACTTCATCTGCCTGGACATCGCCGAGCCCGGCCTGAATGTCAACATCGTCGGTGGACTTCCTGGCCTGACCACCGGATACGGTCCCAGTCACCAGGCCACTGAGGACGTCGCGATCTTCCGCGGCATCCCGGGCCTCACCATCGTCGACCCGTGCGACTCGATCGACCTCGAGCAGGCCGTGCCCCAGCTCGCCGCAACCCCGGGGCCAACATACCTGCGCCTGCTGCGCGGCAACGTGCCGACAGTCCTCGACGAGTACGACTACACGTTCGAACTCGGCAAAGCGAAGGTCGTCCGCCCAGGTGCAGATGTCGTGTTCATCTCCAGCGGGCTCATGACGATGCGCGCGCTGCAAGCGGCCGAGGCCCTGGCTGCCCACAAGGTGGACGTCGCGGTGGTCCACACTCCGACGCTGAAGCCATTCGACGAAGACACCGTGATCCGCGAGATCGACACACCCCGGCTAGCGGTGACGCTCGAGAACCACACGGTGGTCGGAGGACTCTTCGAGACGGTCGCCTCGGCGCTGGTGCGCCGCGGCGTCACTCGCCGTGTGGTGCCCGTCGGGCTTCCGGACGAGTTCCTGGACGCGGGTGCGCTCCCGACCCTCCACGAGCGATACGGCCTAGCGGTGAATTCGATCGTCGCGACCGTGCTGCGCGAACTGGGGTGAGCTCGACGTGTCGATCCATCCTCCGGCTGGTATGACCCACACGGTCGGGTCGACCCCGACGCAGGATCTTCCGCACATCCGTTCACACTCTCCACCGTCTGTCTGCGTCAGTACGACTTTGAGCGAGCCCTCCGCGTCGCTCGTGAGCTCGGGTTCGACACTGTGGATCTCGTTGGGCTCCGTGGGCTCTGCGAGCACGTCCCAGTGATGGGATCGCGCGACGAAATGCGCTGCGCGGCGCAGGTTTTCGCCGACTCAGGATTCCGGTCGGCGAGCGTCAACGCCGATCCCGGATCGTTCGACGGATTCGACGACATCAAGGACGTCATGCATCGGGTGGATCTTCTCCTGGAGTTCGCTGCCGAGACGGAGAGCCCCCTCCTAGTACTCCCTGCGGGGGAGAAATCACCGCGACGGGTTAAGGATCCTCAGATCGCACGGATGGCCGACGCACTGAACGACGTTGCAATCCGTGCTCAGGAACGAGGTGTTCGACTCGCGGTCGAAGCACCCTACTTCGGGCGGCCGGTCGACACCGTCGGCCGTGCGATCGCATTGATGAACCAACTCGATCCCGACATCGAATTGGCATTCGACGTCTCCCACATCGAGGCTGCCGACGAATCCGTCGTCGACGCGTGGCGTCTGCTCGCGCCTCGCGCGGGGATCGTCCACCTCCGCGATGCCGTCAGCGGCGACATCCGTCGCGTGGTCGGGCAGGGCCGAGTCGACTTCAAACGCTTGTTCACTGCCCTCGCGAACACAGGCTACATCGGGGACATCGTCCTCGAACTAGAGACACGTGACTCCCCGTACTCGAGCAAAGAAGAGGAGATCACGGCCGCTGTCGACTACCTCAATGCCCGGTGGTAGGCACATGTTCTCTACCTGGCTGGGTGCCGAGTCGGCGCGAACTTCTCCAAGCTCGTCGAGTCCGCCGCTCGCCGCGGGTGACTGGGGTTCTTTTGTCGTCGGTCAGCCGGCGCTATCTGACACTCCGTGTTTGTGCTGGTCGCCTGGAGATCAACTGGTCAGCTCTTGTGGGCGGCGGTGAGTGTGTCGACGGCCCTTTCTGCGGCAGGTCGCAAGCGAATCTGGTCGCCCAGTTGCCTGGCCGCGGCGGCGTAGCCGGGATTGCTCAGCAACTCTGTGGTCGCGGTGCGAATCTGCTTCACCGACGCGCGTTTCGGGAGGGTGAGGCCGAAGCCGTGTGAGGCGATCATCTTTGCGATGGCGGGCTGGTCGAAGGACTGGTTGGTGGGGATGACCAGCAGGGGGAGTCCGTGCGCGAGGGCCAGCATCGTCGTTGCGTGTCCGCCATGCCCGATGACCAGCGAGGCACCCGCCATCGCGTCGGCGTGCGGAAGGAACGCGTGGACGACGGTGTTCTCGGCCGGTCGAAGGGCCAGTGGGTCGATGGCGGGCCATGTGGTGACCACCGTATGGACTTCGAGCGGAGCGAGGGCATCAATGATGGTCTGGAGGAGCTCGACCTGCCCGTTGACGAATGTGGTGCTGAGACTTACGAGGACCGTCGGAGGGGTCGACGCATGGGAGGGCGCGGCGACTGCCGGAATGATGGGACCGGTGTAATGGATGGACGGCGGCAGCTGGTCGGATCCTGGGTCGAGCGTCGGTTCGGTAGCGACCAGCTCGCCCTCGGCGCGTGCATAGAGGTCACGGGGCCGGAAGCCCCTGAGCCGCATGATCATCCCGAGCGGGCCGCTGACCAGCGCTCCGAACATCACCGATCGAAGGGTGTGGATCAGGATGGTGTACGGGATGTGGGCGCGCGCGAGCGACCACATGACCCCGACCAGCAGGCCGTCCACGACGATCCGATCAGCCGGGTCGCGCCGCACCAAGTCGACGACATCCTCTCCCATGCCGCGGTCGCCGAATACGGCGGCATACCCGAGATCGGCGCGCAGCCCGGCCTTCGGCGCGACCACGGACCATGGCTTCGCCCGCCGGTACGCCTCGAAGTCCAGACCGGCTGCCTCGACCGCGGCCCGTTGCGAAGGATGGCCGATCACGCGTGGGGAGCCGCCGCGCCTCGCGACTTCGCGAGCCATCAGAACAATCGGCGGCACGTTGCCACCGCCATCCCACGTAACGAAAAGTACAGATGTCACGACGCGCCCCCTTGGTCTGATGATGCGAACACCCGTGCCACGAGCGCCCGCATCCGCGTCTCGATGAAGTCCGTGGACATGATCTACTCCTGGATCTCTGCGGACGCGGTGGAAAGGATCGCTTCGACGAGCATCCGCATCCGCGATGCCGTGTCGCCGCGGGTGAGGGCGCGGTCGCGTCGCAGCAGCTTCCAGGCGTACACATCTGTGGCCACCACGAGAAGATCGAGTGTCTCCACTCGACGTGAATCCGGAAGCGGGTCGAGGGTCCGCGCGAACGTGCGGGTCGCCCAGTCCCGGTGCAGCAGTTTGCCCTCACGTGTGAGGTCCGCAGCGATCCGGTCCCAGCCCTCCTGGCCCAGCAGCAGGAGCGCTCCGTCACCGCGCGCMTCGTAGTGCTCGATCAGGGCGTCGAGTGACCCTTCGATGTCATCGGGATCGGCGGGCCGTTCGGCACGCACCGCCGCGCGGCCGGACTCGGCGGCCTCGTCGATCAGTGCCTCGCGGCTGCCGAACTGCCGCAGGACCGTCTGCACCGAGACCCTCGCTCGCTCTGCGATCACGGGGAGAGTGATCGCCGCGACCGGCTTCTCGAACGCGAGTTCGATCGCCGCGCCGATGATGCGCAGCCGCGTCTGCTCCGCGGCGTCGGCACGGGCACGCATCCGATAGGAGCGGGGGGTAGGGACTTGTGGCCCGGTCATCGCAGGGCTTCCTCATGTAGACGAGTGCGAATCATTTCGCGTAAGTGCACGATAACGCCAAATCTCATTTGACGTCAATAGGTGTAAACGCGAAAGTGGCGGGAGAGCCACTCAGATCGGGTCAGTCGAGGATGGCCCACCCGTGCGGAGTGAGCAGTCCGGCGCTCTGCGCCGTCGAAGGGTCCGATGCCAGCAACGTGCCAGCCGGGAGGGGGAAGCCCGCGTCGCCGAGGTTCAGGGCGATGGTCAGCCGGTTCCGCTGGAAGGCCACGTCGACTTCGAGGTGCTCGTTGCTGAGCGTCCGCGGCTTCGAGGTCGTCGCGCGGTGCAGCCACGGGTGCCTTCGACGCAGCCCGAGCAGCTCTTTGTAGAGCGGCGCCAACGAGCGGTCGGGGACCGGGAGGGCGCTCGGTCCGTCGACCGGGAACTCCGGTCTGATCACGTCGTCGCCGCCGGGGCGTTCCTCTTTGACGCCGCGAAACCCCCACTCGTCTCCGGCGTAGACCGTCGGCGTGCCCCCCAAGGTCGCGAGGAGGACGACCGCGTGCGGGTGGTGGCGCGGGTCGCGGATGGCCGACGCGATTCGGGTGACGTCGTGATTGCCGATGAACGTGGTCGGCGCGAAGACGTCGAGCATCTCGTTGTGCCGCCCGAGGGCCCAGGCGAGCTCCCAGAGATTGCGCTCGTCGATACTCGACCAGATCGCCTTCCACAGCTCATACTGCGTGACGCTGTCCACCGTCCCGTCGCGAACGAACGCGGCATAGTCGCCGTGGATCACCTCCGCCTCGAACCACGCCTCCGGATGGGTGCGGCGCACCTCGGGCAGCACGGCCGCCCAGAAGTCCGGAGGCACCCGATATGCGGCATCCAACCGCCACGCGTCAGCGCCGCCGTCCAACCAGTGCCGCATCACGTCGATGACGAGGCGCCTGGTCGCCGGCCGGGAGTGATCAAGCTCGACGAGGGCGTCGTGACCCTCGAACGGGACCAGTCGACCGTCCTTCGTTCGCTTCACAGCTTCGGAATCCGTCGCGACGAGGGGGTGCCCGCGGCCGACGTGGTTGAAGACCCCGTCCAGCTGAATTCGAAGGCCGCGCGCGCGGGCCTCGGTGACGAGAGTCGTGAAGTCGCCGTCGTCGCCGAGGCGCGGATCGATCCGGAAGTGATCGAGCGAGTCGTATCCGTGTGTCGCTGACGCGAAGATGGGGCCGAGCGCGAGCCCGGATGCGCCGAGTTCGATGACGTGGTCAAGCCACGGGATCAGGCGCAGCAGCCGGTGCTCGTCCGCCGTCGCTGGTCCGGAGGACGCTTCGGGGAAGGCGCCCACGAACCCCAGCGGATACACACGCCACCAGATCGCGTGTTCGACCCAACCGGGCTCATCGAAGCCGGAGACAGGGGCATCGCTCATCCCTCGACCGTACCGAGGGGCGGCGGCCCAACCACGGTCACTGCCTCGAGGAGCGAAACGAGCAGGCCGTTCTGAGGGGTGGGGATGCCGTGCCGCCGTCCGATCCGGACGATCGCACCGTTGCGCGCGTCGATCTCCATCGGTCTTCCCGCGAGCCGGTCGGCGTGCAGTGAGTTGACCGCGTCACGCGGGGAGGACTGCGCGCCAGCGACGACCCGATCGGCGATCTCGTCCTCAAGATTCGCGCCCTCCGCTCTGCCGACGGTGATGCACTCCTCCACGACTTCGTGCATGAACCGTGCGATGGCCGGATGCCGCGCGATGCGCGGTGGCGAGAGGGTCACAGCCGAGATCGCACCGGCCGCGTTCAGGCAGAGCTTGCGCCAGAGCACCGATGTCATGTCATCCTCCTGCGTCACCTCGATGCCGGTGCCGGCGAAGAGCTCGGCGAAGTCGGCACCGTCGGGCGACCGAGCGATGGCGAGGTGAGCAGGACCCGTCTGCCTCACTCGGCCGGGTGCTCCTCGCTCGGCGGGCAGGTCGACCATCACAGGCAGCAGGCGCTCGGTGGGCGCGTACGGGTCGAATCGCTCGACGTGCTCGACGCCGTTCTGCAGGATCGCGATGCGGGTGTGGGCCTCGGTGAATCCCGGGAACCACATCGCCGTGCCGCGCACGGCGTATGCCTTCGTCGCTACGAGAACCCAGTCCACGGGGGCGGACTCGGCAGGTTCGGTGATCAACCGCGGCGCGGCGCGCAGGACCTGGCCGTCCACATCGACGACGAGCCGGCGAAACGGGGTGCGGGCCGCGACCGTGACATCGTTCTCGGGATTCTGGGCGAGCCAGGCGGCTATGGCGCCGCCCACGGCACCCGGTCCGATGACGGCGATGGTCGGCATCTGCCCCTCCCACGGTCAGCCTAACGGCGGGCTCCCGAGCCGCAGCCCACCGCGTGGCCGGCGAATAGGGTCGTCACATGCCTTCGACGCGCCGCTCGCTCCTGGACCTCACGATCGACCACCACACCCTCACGGTTCCCCTCGTCTGGTCGAACCCCGCCGACAGGCGCACGATCGACATCCACGCGGCCGTCGCGACGCGCTCCGGTGGCGAGGCGCTCCCATACCTCGTCTTCCTCCAGGGCGGACCGGGTAGCGAGGCGCCGCAGCCGTTCCATTCGCCGACGCAGCCGGCGTGGCTCGACGCGGCGCTCGAGGAGTATCGCGTGGTGATGCTCGACCAGCGCGGAACCGGCCGATCAACCCCGATCGGCGACTCCGACCTCGAGCGCGGTGCCGACGAGCTCGCCGAATACATCACGCACCTTCGCGCGGACTCGATCGTGCGCGACTGCGAGGCCGTGCGCGCGCATCTCGGCGTCGACACCTGGAGTGTGCTCGGACAATCCTTCGGCGGCTTCACGACGCTCGCCTATCTGTCGACGGATGCCGCGTCCCTCTCGGATGTCTACATCACCGGCGGGCTCAGTGCGATCGGGCGGCATCCGGACGACGTCTACTCGCTCACGTACGACAAGATGCGCGTGGAGTCGGAGCGGTACTACCGCCGCTTTCCCGGCCATCGAGATGCGATGCGGCGCCTCGTCGATCGGGCGGATGCCGGACGCATCGTGCTCGAGGACCGCGAGGTCGTCTCTGTAACGCGGCTGCGCTCGCTGGGGATGCTCCTCGGGTCCAACGACGGCTGGCAGACCCTCTGGTCGCTGCTCGACGCCGACCCCGCGACGAACGCGTTCCGCCATGACCTCGGCAAAGCGCTTCCGTTCAGTGTCCGCAACCCGCTGTACTACGTGTTCCACGAGTCGAGCTATGCCGACGGCCACGCGACGCGGTGGTCGGCGGATCGGGTCGAGCCCGCGGACTTCCGCTCCGACCCGACCCTGCTGACCGGAGRGCACGCGCGTCGAGAGTGGCTCGACACTGTGCCGGGCCTGCAGCCCTGGCGGAGTGTCACGCTGGCGCTGGCCGACCACGAGTGGCCACGGCTCTACGATGCCGCGGCGATCGCGGCATCCGGAGCGCGCGGCGCGACCGCCATCTACGTCAACGACGTCTACGTGCCGTTCGAGTTCGCCATCGAGACCTCGGCCCTCCTGCCCGGAGTCAGACCGTGGATCACCAGCGAGCACGAGCACAACGGCCTTCGAGCGGGCGACGTGCTGTCGCGACTGGTCGACCTCGCACGGGGCCGTCGCCTGCGCTGACATGCCGTAATCGGCATTTACGTGCTTTCGGCGATCAGGCTACTGGTGCGCGCGAGCGATGAAGCGCTATCGTGGGCCCCGATCGCGGTGTGACGGACGCCGCAGAGTCGAGGTGTTCGGTGGCTGAAATCGTTGTCGTTGACTCGAAGGCGACCGCCGGCGCGCTGATCGCCGACGAAATCGCGGCTCTGATCCGCCGTCAGCCCGACGTCGTGCTCGGACTCGCGACGGGTTCGACTCCCACCCCCGTGTACGAGGCGCTCCCTTCGCGCCTGCAAGGAGTGGATGTCTCCCGTGTGCGGGGATTCGCGCTGGACGAGTACGTCGGGCTCGACCCGCGGCATCCAGAGTCCTACCGCAACGTCATCATGCGCGAGGTGGTGGAGCCGCTCGGCCTCACCCCAGAGCTCATCCACACCCCGAACGGCGCCCCCGAGGGCATCGAGCACGCGGGCGATGACTACGAAGCCGCGATCCTCGCCGCGGGCGGGGTCGAGCTGCAGATTCTCGGCATCGGCACCGGCGGACACATCGGATTCAACGAGCCGGGCTCCTCCTTCGCGTCGCAGACCCGCGTGAAGACGCTGACCGCCCAGACCCGCAGCGACAACGCGCGCTTCTTCGATTCGATCGACCAGGTCCCGATGCACTGCGTCACGCAGGGACTCGGAACGATCCTGCGCGCCCGTCACCTGGTGCTGCTCGCATTCGGGGAGGGGAAGGCGGATGCCGTCGCCGGCGCTGTCGAGGGTCCAGTCACCTCATCGCTTCCCGGTTCGGCGATCCAGCTGCATCCGCACGTGACCGTGGTCATCGACGAGGCTGCGGCGTCGAAGCTCGAGCATCTGGACTACTACCGATACGCGTACGACAACAAGCCGGAGTGGCAGGGGCTTTGACGCCCCACTTTTCCATCACGCCCCACTTTTCAACGAGGAGAAGAGCATGAAGTTCCTTCAAAATCTCGGCCGGTCGATCATGCTTCCGGTCGCCGTGCTTCCGGTCGCAGCGATCCTGTCCGGCATCAGCTGGTGGATCAGCGACGGCGGCGCGAGTCCCAACATCTTCTCGGCGTTCCTCGGCGCCGCCGGCGGAGCGCTGCTCGACAACATGGCGCTGCTGTTCGCCGTCGGTATCGCGATCGGCATGGCGAAAAAGTCCGATGGCACGTCAGCCTTGGCGGGCCTCGTGTCCTGGCTTGTGATCACGACGCTGCTCAAGCCCGAGACGGTCGCGCTGTACACCGGAGTCGCTGACGTCAACGAGGTCGACCCGGCCTTCCTGAAGGTGCAGAACGTCTTCATCGGCATCATCTGCGGTCTGATCGGCGCCTTCTGCTACAACCGCTTCAAGGACACGAAGCTGCCGGATGCGCTGTCCTTCTTCTCCGGCAAGCGGTCTGTGGCGATCGTCACCGCCGGCATCTCGCTCGTCGTCGCCATCGGGCTCTACTTCGTATGGCCGTGGGTGTACGGCGGACTGGTCGCTTTCGGTGAGTTCATCGTCACGCTCGGCCCCTTCGGCACAGGTATCTACGGCTTCCTGAACCGACTGCTGATCCCCGTGGGTCTGCACCATGCGCTCAACTCGGTGTTCTGGTTCGACGTCGCAGGCATCAACGACCTCAACAACTTCCTGTCAGGCGAAGGCACCTACGGCGTCACAGGCCAGTACATGACGGGGTTCTTCCCGATCATGATGTTCGGTCTCCCCGGTGCCGCACTTGCCATGTATCTCACCGCGAAGACCACGCGGAAGAAGCTGGCGTACGGCATCCTCTTCGCCGGCGCGATCTCGTCGTTCTTCGTCGGTGTGACCGAACCGCTCGAATTCGCGTTCATGTTCCTCGCACCGGTGCTGTACGTCGTGCATGCGCTTTTCACGGGCATCTCGATGGCGATCAGCCAGATACTTCCGGTGCGGATGGGCTTCGGATTCTCGGCCGGCTTCGTCGACCTCGTCCTCAACTGGCAGAATCCGATGGCGCAGAACCCCTGGATCATCCCGATCATGGGCGTCTTCTGGTTCTTCGTCTACTTCGGGGTGTTCTACTTCTTCATCAAGCGGTTCAACCTCAAGACCCCTGGTCGCGAGGACGACGACATCCTCGGCGAGGGCACGGAGTTCGACACCCACTCGAAGGACGATGCCTACAACATGACCGCCGTGCGCTTCATCGATGCGCTCGGCGGCAAGGCGAACATCACCGACCTCGAGAATTGCGCAACACGGCTGCGCATGGAGATCGCGGATGTGTCGCAGGTCGACGACGTCGCACTCAAGCGCGCAGGCGCCGCGGGCACGATGAAAACGGGCGGGCACTCGGTGCAGGTGGTCTACGGCACGAACGTGCAGTTCGTCAAGGATGCGATGGAGCGCGTGATGTCTGGCGAGGTCGTTGTGGACACCATCGAACCAGAGCGCGCACAGGCCACGGAAACGGCCACGGCAACGATGACTCGGACCACGCTCAAGCTCCGTCAGCCGGTCCAGGGCGCGGTCGTGCCGCTGAGCGCCGTTCCCGACCCGACGTTCGCAGAGGAGATGATGGGCCCGGGCCTCGCGATCGAACCCACCGGGAACACCGTCATCGCGCCCGCCGACGGCACCGTGGGCGCCACGTTCGAAACGAGCCACGCCATCGCGCTGGTACTCGACGACGGGACTGAGCTGCTCATCCACGTCGGGATCGACACCGTCCAGATGAAGGGCGACGGATTCCGGACGCTTGTCGCGAAGGACGCCCGGGTGACAGCGGGCACCCCGCTGCTGGAGTTCGACCTTCAGAAGATCGCAGCAGCTGGGCACCCGGCGATCACGCCGGTGATCGTGCTCAACAACGCGGACGCGCAGATCGAATTCTCGGGGTGACCATGGTCGGCCCCGCCGTCGAGATCGCGGTTCAGGATGCCGCAGGTGCGCGTGCTGCGCTCGACGCCGGGGCCGCCAGGCTCGAGCTGTGCCAGGCGCTGGAGACCGGCGGTCTCACTCCATCGCTGGGCATCCTGGAGTCGGTGCTCGCCGCGGTCGACCCGCTTCTCGTGAACGTCCTCGTGCGTCCGCGCGCGGGTGGTTTCGTGTATTCCGCGGATKAGGTTGCCGTCGTCGAGGCCGATATTCGGGCGTGCGTGGAGCGGGGAGCCGGAGGCGTCGTGGTCGGTGCGCTCACCCGAGACGGTCTGCTCGATCTCGACGCGATGCGCCGCTGGAGGGATGCTGCGGGCACTGCGACGGTCGTGTTCCATCGTGCGATCGACGCGAGCGCCGATCCGCGCGCGGTGTTCGATTCTCTGATCGCGGAGGGAGCGGATCGCGTCCTCACGTCGGGGGGCGCTGCGCGCAGCATCGACGGCATCGCGCTGCTGTCGGAGTTCGCCGCGGCATCCGCCGACCGTATCGAAGTGATGGCAGGCGGAGGTGTGACAGCGGCAGACATTCCCGCCCTCTTCGCGGCGGGTGTCGACGCAGTGCACCTCTCTGCGCGTCAGCGCTCAGGCGCCGACGCTCCCTCGGGCCCCGGCGGCGGTGCGAGCGGGCATGACGTCACGAGCGCGGAGCTCGTAGCGGAGGCGGTGCGGGAGGCCAGCCGCTGAGCGCTTCGCCGCCAGAACGACCGCAGCCCCGCCTCCATCCGGGGATCGAGGCGGGGCCGCTCAACTGTCGGACTAGTGCTGCGCGAGGCGCCGCGAAGCGACCAAGGTCGCGCCGGCGAGCAGCATCACCGCGGCCGCGATGCCCCACGGCATCACGTCGCCGCCACCGGTGGCC
>NZ_JBFUFC010000050.1:0-20295 GCF_056403635.1 Microbacterium sp. P2_F9
CACCGAGCTCATGGACCCCGGCCTCGTCGAGCACGCCATCGCCATCGGCCGCCGTCTCGACGCGCGCTTCGGCGTGCACACGATCGCCGCGAAGATGACGGATGTCCCGGGCCACACGATCGGCCTCGTGCCGTTCCTCGGCCAGGCGGGGCTGGCATTCCTCCATCTCGGGGTGAACGATGCCTCGGCGGTGCCCGACGTGCCGGAGTTCTTCGTCTGGCGCGCGCCGGACGGGAGCGAAGCGGTCGTGAACTACGCCCAGAGCTATGGCGCGACCGAGCTGGGAGTCGCCGTGGTCCCGGGCGGCAGCGATGCGCTGCACCTGGCCCACACCGGCGACAACCAGGGGCCACCGCCCGTGGCAGAGATCGAGGCGCTGTTCGCGCGGCTGCAGGCGGCCTATCCGGGCGCCCGGGTGATCGCCTCGACGCTCGACGCGTTCGGCGCCGCAGCAGTGGCCGCTCGGGCGCACCTGCCGGTCGTCGAGCAGGAGATCGGCGACTCGTGGATTCACGGCACCGCCAGCGACCCGGTGCTGACGGCCCGCCTGCGGGCGCTGCTGCGACTGCGCACCCAGTGGGTCACTGCAGGCGTGCTCGTCCCAGGCACGCCCGAATGCGACGACTTCAGCGACGGACTCCTCCTCGTGCCCGAGCACACCTGGGGCGAGGACCTCAAGACCTACCTGCCCGACTACGCGAACTACGAGAAGGCCGACTTCCAGCGGGCCCGCGCCGCCGACACCGTCGACCCGGCGACGAACCCGGCCGAGTTCGAGCCTTTCGCCTGGGCCTACACCGAGCACCCCAGCCCGCAGGGCCTCGCCTACTCGGCCTACGAAGCCTCGTGGGCCGAGCAGCGCGCCCACCTCGACCGCGCCCTCGCCGCGCTGTCCCCCGAGCGCCGCGCGGAAGCGCTCGCTGCGATCGACGAGACCCGGCCCGCCGAGAAACCGAACGACCCCGGTGGGATCCCCATCGACCTCGCCGAGACGCACACGCTGGGCGCGTACCGCGTGCGCTTCGGCGACGACGGCGCACTCGTCGGGCTCGCCGACGCGGACGGAGTGGAGTGGGCAGGGCCGCGGCATCCGCTCGCGTCGTATCGGTACCAGACCTTCGACGAACGCGACGAGGCGCGGTGGATGCGCGAGTACTGCCGCGATCTCGACGACACCGGCTTCTGGGCGGCGCCCGACCAGTCGAAGCCGGGACTCGCGATCGCCGAAACCCTGCCGGCAACGACGTTCGCGCCGCGCGTGGTCTCGGCACACCAGGTCAGCGAAGACGCCGGCTCGACGGTGGTCCTCCAGCTGGCACTGTCCGAGCAGGCCGCGGAGGAGTGGGGCGCCCCGCGCGACATCCGCCTCACCTATGCGTTTCCCGCGCAGCCGGGGCCGATCTCGATCACCCTCGACCTCTGCCGCAAGGACGCATCGCGCCTGCCCGAGGCCGGGTGGCTCGGATTCCGCCCTCGGACGAAGCCCGGCGAGTGGCGCCTCAGCAAGCTCGGCACCGCCGTCGACCCGCAGTCCGTCGTGCGCAACGGCGGCCGCAGCCTGCACGCCGTCGCCGAGATCAGCCACACCGCCGGGCGCCGGTTCTCGCTCCGCCCGCTCGATGCGGCGCTGGTCGCGGTCGGCCGGCCCGCCCTGCTGCGATTCGACAACGCGGTGCCCGACCCGGACGACGGATTCCACGTCAACCTGCACAACAACGTGTGGGGCACGAACTTCACGATGTGGTTCGACGACGACCTCCGCTTCCGCTTCGTCCTCGAGCTCGCATGAGCGCCCGACTCGTGACCAGCCCCCCGGTCGTGATGGCGCCGCGCACCGACGGATTCGAAGTCGTGTGGGGAGTGAACCGGCTGAGCCGCGGCTGGCTGGAATGGGAGGATGCCGCGGGCTCGAGCGGTCTGGTCACCTCCGACGCGTTCGGCATGGTGCCGCAGGGCGACCGCGTCCTGCGGGTGCGCACTCGCGGTTGGCCCGCCGGCGCCGAGCTGCGGGTGCGCGCGGTGACCGAGTTGGTCGAACCGCCGCACGAGCGCCACGAGAGCGAGTGGAAGACGGTGCGCACGCTGGACGCGGCATCCGATTCCGCGCATTTCGCGGTCTGGAATGACACGCACCAGCACGACGACACCATCCGTGCGCTGCACGCGGCCACCCCCGAGGTCGATGTGCTGGTGTGGAACGGCGACCTGTGCAACGACTGGACCGACCCGGCGCTGTTCCTCCCGACCGTGCTGAGCCCGGCGGGGCTCGACGTGAGCGCGGGCCGGCCTCTCACCGTGGTCATGGGCAACCACGACGTGCGCGGCACGTGGGCGTACCGGCTCGAAGACTTCGTGGCGACCCCCGATGGTCGGCCATTCACGGCGTTCCGGATCGGTCCGGTCGCCTGTGTCATCCTGCACACGGGTGAGGACAAGCCCGACGACCACCCGACCTTCGAGGGTCGCGTGGCGTTCGAGCCGCTGCGCGCCGAGCAGGCCGAGTGGCTGCGCGAGGTCGCGGCGCGTCCCGGTTTTCGGGACGCCCCCTACCGCGTCGTGCTCTGCCACATTCCGCTGCGCTGGACCGAGGAGTCCTCCGTCGGCTACGACGCCGGCGAATACGACCAGTTCAGCCGGAGGAGCCGGGATGCCTGGCACGACGCCCTGGTCGCCTGGGGTGCGCAGATCGTCGTGTCAGGTCACACGCACGAACCCGCGTGGCTCGAACCGACCCCCGAGTTCCCGTACGGTCAGCTCGTCTCCGGGGGACCCGAGGCTGATCCGGCCGGCGATGAGCCCGCGATGTGGATCGAGGGCACGGCATCCGTTTTCGAACTCGTGCTCACCATGCGCGACCTCGCCGGCAGCGTCGTGCACGAGCTCCGCCTCGCACCGTTGGCGTAGCCGTCTCGCGACGCGTCGTCGCCTTCCGTAGGCTTTTGACCGTGGCTACTCCCCCGCTGCGCATCCAGACCGTGACAATCCCGGTCGCCGACCAGGACCGCGCGCTGACCTTCTACCGTGACGTCCTCGGCTTCGAGGTGCGCGCCGACAATTCCTTCGGCGATCAGCGCTGGCTCTCGGTCGCCCCGGCGGGCAGCTCGGTCGACTTCACCCTACACCCGCCGTTCCCGGGTCAGGCCGGTCCGGGGTGGCAGCAGGGCATCGTGCTGCACACCGACGACATCACGGCCGCGGTCGCGGTACTCCGCGACGCGGGCGTCGAGGTCGCCGACCCCGCGCGCCAGGGCTGGGGCATGCAGGCGCAGTTCGCCGATCCCGACGGCAACGGGTTCGTGCTGCTCCAGCAGGGCGGCGAGTTCTAGGAACCCGCCGCCGGCTACGCCGGAATGTCGCCGCGCCAGGCGCCGGTCTCGGTGCCCCAGGCCTCGATGAACTCCTTGAAGTTCTGCAGGTCCTTCTTCACCGCGTGCGAGCCGAGCCCGACCAGCGAGCCGACCGTCTCGAGCAGCCCGTCGGGCGCCCAGTCGAGCTGAACCGTCACCCGGCTGGAGTCGTCGGTCAGCTTGTGGAAGGTGACAACGCCGGCGTGGTCGGTGTCGCCGCCGGTGCTGGTCCAGGCGACCCGCTCGTCCGGGTGCTGCTCGGTGATCTCGGCGTCGAACTCGCGCTTGACCCCGCCGACGCGCACCTTCCAGTGCGTGTGGGTGTCGTCGAGCTGCGTGATCGACTCCACCTCGTCGAGGAACTTCGGAAAGCTCTCGAACTGCGTCCACTGGTTATAGGCGGTGCGGACGGGGACGTCGACGTCGATGGACTCGATGATCTGCGCCATGGGGTGCTCCTCGCTGCGTGATTCGAATGGGTACGAATCCATTCAGCCGGAACGGATGCCTCGTCCCCTAGGGGTTGACAGCGCCGCCGGTCGGGTGCTCATTTCGCACGACCACGCCGCCCTTCATCACGAAGTCGATCGAGCGCAGCGCGGTGGGGCTCTCCAGCGGGTTCTCCGGGAGCGCGATGACATCGGCCCACGCGCCCTCGTGGATGCTCCCCGCCTGCGCCTGGATGCCGAGCCAGCGGGCCGGCGCGAGGGTCGCCGCGCGCAGGGTTGCCGGCGCGTCGAGGCCCGCATCGTGCATGTGCTCGAGTTCGCGCACGACAGCGGTCGTTCCCTCGAAGGGCCAGAACGGGGGCATGTCGCTGCCGAGCAGGATGTCGACGCCCGCGTCGAGCGCGGCACGGAAGGACTCCAGGTGCCGCGGGCCCGCGTTGAGCGACCGCTTCTGCATCCATGCCGGTACGCCGAGTTCGTCGAAGAAGGATCCCGCACGGCTGACGATCAGCGTCGGCACGAGTGAGGTGCCGTTGCGGGCCATCGCCTCGCAGACCTCGGGGGTGAGCTCATAGCCGTGCTCGACGCAGTCGAGGCCGAGCCGCACCGCCTCGGCGATGACATCCGCGGGGCCGGCATGCGCGGTGACCTTGCGCCCCCACGCGTGGGCGATCTCGATCGCCGCGGCCATCTCGAGGGACGTGAGCTGCGGGGTCGAGATCGTCTCGTGCTCCCCCGCGATCCCGCCCGAGATCATGAGCTTGATGAGGTCGGCACCTGCCTTGATCTGCGATCGCACGCCGTGCGCGAACCCGTCCGCACCGTCGCACTCCATCGTGTCGTCCGACCCGCTGCCGTGTCCGCCGGTGCAGGCCAGCGCGCGCCCGGCCGTGTAGATCCTCGGGCCCTCGACACGGCCTGTCTCGATGGCATGGCGCAGCGCGAAATCCGCGTGGCCCTTCTCCGCGACGCAGCGCACGGTCGTGACCCCGTTGTGCAGGGTGCGGCGCGCTCCGTCAGCCATGTACAGCGCGAGGGAGGCGGCATCCATCGCCTCGACTTCGGCGCCGCCGGCACCCGGGAGCGAGAGCGAGAAGTGGGTGTGCATGTTGATGAGGCCGGGCGCGAGGTAGGCGTCGCGGAGGTCGAGCACCGGGTGCCCCGCGACGCCGGAGCCGTCGTCCGTCGTGATCGCCGAGATCACCCCGTCGCGCACGTGCACGGCGAGCCCTGTCCTGACCCGCCCATCGCCGACGTCCACGAGCCGGAGGTTGCGCAGCGTGGCGCTGCCCGTCGTGGGGAATCCCGTGATCACGCTCATGGGAAGCGATCATGTCATGGCGACGTGAGTGCGGATGTGGATGCCGCGGCCTACTCCCCGAACCGCCGCTGYACGTCGGCATACCCGATGGCGCCGTCGAGGAATCCGAGGGTGCCGGTGTCGAGCAGCTCTCGCCCCGCATGCTCGACCGCGCTGAGAGCAGCCCTCGCCAGGCTGCCGCCCACGCTGACCCGCCTGACGCCGAGCGAGAAGAGCGTGGGGGCGGCGATGATGTTAGAGGTGAGCCCGGCCACGACGTTGAGCGGTGCCGGAATGGCGGCGGCGAGGCGGCGGATGGTGTCCTCGTCGTTCACGCCCGGCACGAAGATGCAGTCCGCCCCCGCCTCGATGTACCGCAGCGCACGCTGCACGGTCTCGGCGAACGGATCGCCGGTCGTGCCGGCGAAGTAGCTGTCGGTCCGGGCGTTCAGCACGAAGGTGCCCGATGGCGCTGCCGCCCGTGCCGCAGCGAGACGGTCCGCGGCCTCGTCGATGCCGAACAGGCCGCCGGCGACGGCATCCTCGATGTTGGCGCCCACCACTCCGATATCGACGGCCCGCGCCACCGTGCGGCCGACGTCCTCGGCGGTGTCGCCGTAGCCGGCTTCGAGATCCGCGCTCACCGGAACGCGCACGGCGGCCACGATCCGACCGACGTGCTCGAGCATCGTGTCGAGGTCGAGCGCCCCGCCGTCGGGGACACCGCACGACCAGGCGATGCCGGCACTCGTCGTGGCGATGGCGGGGAAGCCGACCTGCTCGAGGATGCGAGCGGTCCCGGCATCCCACGCATTCGGAATCACGAAGCCGGATCCTGCGTGCAGGGCGAGGAGGGCGGTGGCCCGTTCGATGGTCATGAAGTCACCCTGGCATCGAACCGTGCTCCCGGACCCTTCGACAAGCTCAGGGGCCGGTCGACAAGCTCAGGGGCCGGTCGACAAGCTCAGGGCCGGGCTGAATCACTCCGGGGCGCTCTGCCACCGAGTGTGGTCCGCGCGGCTATGCGCCAGCGGGAAATGGGCAATAGGCGCCGGCCGCGAGGCCGCGCCCACTCGGGGCGGCTTACAAAGGGCGCTGTCGAGCACCTCGAGGGCCGTGCGGTAGGTCGTGGGGAGGTCGGTCGCGTGAAGCCACTCGACCCACACTTCGTCGGCCTGGATCTCGCGCACCGTCGCCACGACGAGTCGCGCGTCGCCTGGCCCGTAGCGCTTGTTCAGGATCTGCCAGCTGCCCGCATCGATGCGGGCCAGCACGAAGACGTCGCGACGCGACAGGCGATTGATGGTCGGGGGCTTGTAGGGCGGGGCGAGCTTCATGCTGTGGGCTTGTCCATGTCTCTCGTGAGAGGGCGGGGCCGCGCTGTGCGCGGCCCCGCCCATTCGATTCCGATCAGTACCCGGAAACGTTCTCGCGCGCGGCCGGCACCTGATTCTTGACCTCAGCCGCAGCATCCTTCGCCTGTCCCTTGACCTCGGCGGCGGCATCCTGCGTCTGCGCCTTCACCGTTTCGGCCGAGTCCACGGCGACGTCCTTCACGGCGGCCGCGGCGTGCTGCACCGGCTCCTTGAGGTTCGCGCCGATGTCCTTCGCGACATCGGCAACCTCGTCGATCAGCGGCTGCGCCTGGTCCTTGACCTCCGCGGCGACCTTCTTCTCCTTCGCCGAGGCGGGGATGAGGGATGCCGCCAGCAGGCCCACCCCGAAGGCGATCAGTCCGACGGCGAGGGGGTTGCCCTCGGCCTTGGCGACCACCTTGTCCTTGGCATCGACGACGTGCTCGGCGACGGAGGATCCGGCATCCGAAATCGCCTCGCCCGTGTCGTCGGCGGCGCCCATGACCTTGTCGCGCACCGATCCCAGTGCATGCTTGACCTTGTCGGCCTGGCGGTCGACGATCTTGGACGGGGACACCTTGTCGGCGAGCGCGTCGACGTCGCCGCCGAGCTCACGCCGGGTCTTCTCGATGTCGGCACGAATCTGGTCAGGTGAATCGGTCATCGGTTCTCCTCATTCCTCTTCAATGTTTCGGGGATCTCTTTGAGGGTCTCCACGGTCTGCGGAGCCCCATTCACTTCCTTCAGCCGGTTGCGGCCGACGAGGTACAGCACGAGCGCGATCGCCGCCCAGATGAGCGCGACCACGACGCCCGCCCATCCGCCGCCGATGCCGGTCGCCAGCCACCACCACAGCGCGACGGACAGGAAGAACACCGCCATCAGAGCGCCGTACCCTGCCCCGCCGAGGAGGCCGCCCGCCTTGGCGGTGCGCGTCGCGGAGACCTTCAGCTCGGCCTTGGCGAGCTCCAGCTCCTGACGCATCAGGGTGGAGATGTCCCGGCTGACCTCAGCGAGCAGGTCGCCGAGCGAGGTCGTCGCGGCCTTGGTCTCAGAAGGTGTCGGATCGGTCATCGCGGCCACCCTCCGAGCGAAGTGCATCGCCGTACGCGGCGGTGGACTGGGCGTAGAGCGGGGTCTCCCCCTCTGCGATCGTCACCGCGGGAGTCGTCGCGCTCGGCGTCCGCCACGCGTCCACGGCCGGCGGGCTCGTGCGCGCTGCCGCGTTCGTGCGGGCGGCTGCGGCCTCGCTGTCGGCGGCTGCATTGGCCGCGAGGGCCCGCGTCAGACGACCGAACGCGATGCCGGCGATGGCTGCGCCGATGATGAACGTGCCCGGCTTGCGCCGCGCATACCGCTTGACCTCCGTCAGAACGGCACCCGCGTCGCGGTCACCCAGCCATGTCGCCGCTCCGGAGAGGCGTCCGGACAGCTGCTGGACGATGTCGGTGGCGACACCCGAATTCGCCGCGCCCGCCGAGTTCGCTGCCATGGCGCGCAGCTCCGCGCCGACCGACTTCAACCCGGCGGCGATGCGCTGCTGCTGGGTGTTCGCCTGCTCCTTCAGCTCCTGCTGCGTCTGCGCATACAGGTCCTTCGCCTGGTACTTGGCTTCGCCGAGGACGACGGATGCCTCGTCCTTGACGGTCGCTGCCACATCCTTCGCCTGCTCGACAGCGGTGTCTTTCAGGTCGACGGCTTCGTGCTTTGCGGCGTCGACCGTCGAGGTGTCGCCGTATGCGACATCCGATCCGGTCTGCGGAATCGGCTCATAGTTCTCCGGCATGATGCCCCTCTCTCGAGTGCCGGTCGGGAGACCGGCGTCCCCCTTTCCTACGTCAATACGGCGATACCGGACTGGGCCTTGCCAAGAACACCGCAGTGTGCAAGCGGAGGTCATTGAGGCCCTGCGAGGGGCGGGCCGTGTGCGCCGGGAGAGTACGGCGGGGAGTGGGAACGCACAACCCCACTGACCGAGAAGATCGGGCGCGACATCATGGGGTGATGATGACGTTGTACTTCACAGGACAGTCCGTGCTGGTGGCCGACGACGTCTGCGACGCGCTCCTCCGCTACGCCCAAGCCCTCGCCGAGACCCAGGGCTCCGATGTGGTCACCGTGCCGGTGCTCACGGACGAGGGTGAGAACGTCACGGCAGAGTTCCTGCTCGGACCGGCCAGCCAGCTCTATGCGACGGTCGCCGGCGACGACATCAGCGACCACAGCCACACCGACGTCGTCGAAGAACTCGCTCGCCGCATGCGGCTGCTGCACCCGGCAGCCGTCATCGTGCCGGTCGAGGACGGGCCACGTGCGGGGTTCGATCCAGACCTCGAGTGAGGCGGTTCAGCCTGCCCCTCGGGCGTCGTCGACGACAGCCATGATGGCGTCGATCACGAGTTGGGGGTCGGCTTCCTCCACGGCATGACCGGTGGTCACGACGATCTGCTTGGCGCGGGGGCTGAGGACGAGCCACCCCTTCTGCTCGTCGACATTCGCCACCATGCCACGCCGCGCGGAAGCATCCTGCTCCGCCGCGATCTCGTCGGTCGAGTAGTGGTTGGAGATGATGGTGACCGGGATGTCGCCGATCAGCCGCCGCGCCGCCCATGCGTCCTTCTCCACCTGCAGGAAGTCGCGCTGCTCCAGGTTCTCCGGATTGTCGGGGCGAGTCTCATCGATGATCTCCTGCGGCGGGTCGAGGAAAGGCGCCCCGGTGTCGACGAACACCATCCCCGCCACGTCATCGGGGTGCGTCACCGCGTAGCCGGCGGTGATGTACCCGCCGCCGGAGGTGCCGACGAGGACGAACGGACCCGCCTCCCCGACGGCATCGATCCAGCCCTCCAGGTCGCCGACGAGGTCATTGAGCTGACGAGGGCCCGGAGCAGGATCGCTGTCTCCGAGGCCGGCGCGGTCGTAGACGCACGTCCGCGTCACCGCGGCGAGGTCATGCTCGGCGAATCCGTACGACCCGGTGTTGTCACCGTCGCCGCTCTCCAGGATCACGGTCGGCTCTCCCGCGCCGGAGCAGCGGACGTAGATGGCCCTGCCGTCCGGCAGCGTGACCGTGCCACCCGTCGCCAGGTCCCGCACGCCGTCTCCCACCGAGGGTCCAGGGCTCGGGGCGGCGTTCTGACTGCACCCCGCGAGAGCGGCTGCCGCGACGAGGAGGGCACCGAACACGGATGCCTGTACGCTCCGATGCTGGTGTCGAAGGTCCCGTCCCCGACGCCCCTCCACGGGGCCAGTATGAGAGCCGGCGCAGGCCCGCACAAGAGCATGGTTCGGCGCGGCGAATCAGGCGACCGGCGTGTGCGTGAGGACGGCATTCCAGAGCGGCATCAGCCGCGCCGCGATGATGGGCTGGAGAGGCTCGGCATCGAGGTGGGCCCGTCGATAGGCGCCGGGCGGCACGCCGTAGATCCGGGAGAAGCGTCTCGACATGTGGAACTCATCGGTGAACCCGCTCCCCCTCGCGATCTCAGCCAGCAGCATCGACGTTCGCTGCAGCGATACCGCAACGCGTCCGAGCCGGATGAGCTCCAGCGCACCGGCAGGTCCCACGCCGTAGCGATCGTGGAAGGAGCGCGAGAGATGCCCGGCTGACACGCCGACGGCGCCCGCCAGTTCGGCGATGCCGACGATCCGGATGCCGCCCTCCAGCCACGTCCCTCTGACGTACTCCGCAACACGGTCCGAGAGGGATGCCGCGGCTCCCTGCCGCAGCACGACGGGGCCGGCGAGGAAGAGCTCGAGCATCAGGCCGATGACTTGTCCGCTTCGAATCGGGGCGATGTCCTCGCCGGCTGAGCCGATGGCGAACAGGCTGTCAGCGAGCGCCGCCAACGGCGGACACTCCGACATCGCGCGGGTCCTCGCCCACGCCGATGCATCGACTTCTGGGGGGAGATCGAAGTGCACGAACGCATGCGAGCTCGGGCGTGCGGCATCCCACACCCACCGCTCGGCCACCCCATGGGGCGCGAGTGCCATCACGCCGGGGATGAGCCGGTGCGTCTCGGTCACTCCGCCCCCGGACCCGAGGATCTCCCACGTCGCGGAGCCTTCCCGCAGCCAGACGAACTCGTKGGACGTCATGACTCGCGGTCCGAAGATCTCACCTGGTGCGTACCGGGCGATGTTGACGAGTGAGCGAACCTCGACGGACGTCGTGACGAATGTCATGGATATACATGTTATTGCTTCGATGATCCATTGGATCCGGCAGGTCCTGCTCATATCGTTGGCTCTTGGAACTCTGGCAGGATCGCGAGGATGCATCCCGCGAATGGAAGGAAGATACATGTCAACGATGACGCCGTTCCGCGCATCAGTGCCGATGCACGACCGTGTGGATGATGAATTCCGCGCCCAGTACGAACGCGACGGCTTCGCGGTGCTGTCCTCGGCGCTGACCGCCGCAGAGGTGGAGGCGCTCAACGCGGAGGCTGTGCAGATCTGCCGGCACACTCCCCTGCCGAACGGCGCCGTTCTCACCGAAGCCTCGGACGACGACGTGCTGCGCAGCTTTCTGTGCATCCACTACCCGCACAAGATCTCCCCCCTCGCTGCAGCAGCGCTGCACGAGGAGCAGATCGTCGAGGCGCTCACCGCTGTCATCGGACCCAATGTCAAGGCGATGCAGTCGATGCTCTTCGTCAAGTCCGAGGGCAAGCCCGGTCAGGCCTGGCACCAGGATGAGCACTTCATCCCGACCCGTGACCGCTCCCTCACCGCGGCGTGGATCGCCCTCGACGACGCCAATCTCGACAACGGGTGCCTCTGGGTGATTCCCGGTTCGCACCGGCGCGGCGTGCTCTACCCCGACCGCGATCAAGACGATCCCGAGTACGACTGCACGGAAGAGGCCTACGGCTTCCCCTATACCGAAGCCGACGCCATCCCGGTCGAGATCCCGGCCGGCGCCGCGCTCATCTTCAACGGGTACCTGCTGCACCGATCTCTCAAGAATTCCGGCACGCGCGGCTACCGCCGAGCCCTCGTCAATCACTACATGAGCGCCGAGTCGCTGCTGCCCTGGCGCAATGAGGCCGAGGGCCGCCACGTCGGCGAAGCCGACTTCCGCGACATCGTCCTGGTCGCCGGCGTCGACCCCTACGCCTACAAGGGCATCCGCGACATCTCCACCCCGCATGCCCGCGGCGACAAGGACGGCGGCTGCGACCGATGACGCCATCCACCGCTGTCACCCGGCGCGCTCTCGTGGTGCGCGGCGGCTGGGATGGTCACATGCCGGTCGAGACCACGAATCTGTTCATCCCCTTCCTCGAAGCGCACGGGTTCGAGGTGCGGGTCGAGGAAGGCACGGTGGTTTACACGGATGCCGGTTACCTCGCCACGGTCGACCTCATCGTGCAGATCAACACGATGAACACGATCGAGCCGGAGGAGCTGGCGGGGCTGCAGGCCGCCGTCCTCAACGGGACCGGGATGGCGGGCTGGCACGGCGGCATCGCCGACTCGTACCGCAACAGCGCGGACTACCTGCACATGATCGGCGGGCAGTTCGCCCATCACGCGGCGAAGCATCCCGATGAGCGCACGGGCGACGGCACCGATGTCTTCATTCCGTACACGGTGCACATCACCGAGCTCGGGAAGCAGCATCCGATCACCGCGGGGATCGAGGACTTCGACCTCGTCACCGAGCAGTACTGGGTGCTCAGCGACGAGTACAACGATGTCCTCGCGACGACGACGCAGGAAGCGCGTCCCTGGGATGCCTGGAACCGGCCGGTGACCGCCCCCGCGATCTGGACCCGGCAGTGGGGCAAGGGGCGGATCTTCGTCTCGGCACCGGGCCACCAGCTCGACGTGGTCGAGAACCCGAATGTGCGCACGATCATCGAGAGGGGCCTGCTGTGGGCAGCCCGCTGAGGATCGGAGTCGTCGGGGTCGGCGTCATCAGTGACCAGTACTTCGCCCAGTTCCCGCACCTTCCCGGCCTCCGCCTCGCAGCGGTCGCCGACCTCGATCTGGCGCGCGCGGCAGCCGTCGCCGATGCTCAGGGAACCCGGGCGCTGAGCGTCGATGAGCTGCTCGCGGATCCAGGCATCGATGCGGTGCTGAACCTGACCGTCCCGGCGGCCCATGCCGAGATCGCGCTGCGAGCGCTGGATGGCGGCAAGCATGTCTACGGCGAGAAGCCGCTGGCCCTCACGACCGCAGAAGCCGCGGAGGTGCTCGCGCGCGCCGCCCAGATCGGCCTCCGCGTCGGCAGCGCCCCCGACACCGTGCTCGGCACGGGCATCCAGACTGCCCGCGCCGTTCTCGACGGTGGGCGGATCGGCGACCCCGTCGGCGCCGCCGTGCACTGGGTCTCTCCCGGACATGAGGTGTGGCATCCGTCTCCCGCGTTCTACTACCAGCCCGGCGGCGGGCCGCTCTTCGACATGGGGCCGTATTACCTGAGCAGCCTCGTGACGCTCTTCGGGGCGGTGCGCCGGGTGTCCGGGGCGGTGAGTCGCTCGACCCGCGAGCGCACGATCGCCACAGGCCCGAACGCCGGAGCGATCGTCGACGTCGACGTCGACACGCACGTGACCGCCCTGCTCGAGCACGTCAATGGCGCCACCAGCACCGTCACCGTCAGCTTCGAGGTCTGGGCGACGCGGATGCCGTTCTTCGAGGTCTACGGGACGGCCGGGACGATCGCGATGCCCGATCCCAACCAGTTCTCCGACACTGTTTCGGTCGCCACGGCCGGCACCCCCGAGTGGGTGGAGGTGCCCGCCGAGGCCGGCTATGTGGATGCCGGCCGCGGATTCGGACTCGCCGACATGGCCCGCGCCATCGAGACGGGCCGGCCGCACCGCGCGTCCGGCGAGCTCGCGTTCCATGTGCTCGAGATCATGGAATCGATTATCACTGCGGGGCGCGAGCACCGCGTCATCGAACTCACCAGCACCGCGTCTCGACCCGCCCCGGTCGCCCGCGGCAGCAGACCGGAGAACTGGTGACCTCGGACGGAGCATCCAGAACATGACCGAAGCGAACACCCTGCGCGTGCTGGTGTGGGGCGAGAACCAGCACGAGAAGAACGACCCGCGCGTCCAGGAGCTCTACCCGGAAGGCATGCACGAGACCATCCGAGCGGGCATCGAGTCCCTTCTCGGGGCCACCGCGACGGTGCAGGCGACCACCCTCGACGAACCCGAGCACGGGCTCACCCAAGAGGTGCTCGACAGCACCGACGTGCTGATCTGGTGGGGACACATCGCACACGATGATGTCGCCGACGAGATCGTGGATCGCGTGCAGGAGGCGGTGCTCTCCGGCATGGGCCTGATCGCCCTGCACTCGGCGCACTTCTCGAAGATCTTCCGACGGCTGATGGGCACCAGCTGCACCCTGCGCTGGCGGAACGCGGATGACCGCGAACTGCTCTGGACCGTCGATCCGACCCATCCGATCGCCGCCGGCGTGCCGCATCCGCTCGTCCTGGACCAGCACGAGATGTACGGCGAGTTCTTCGACATCCCTGCTCCCGACGAGCTCATCTTCATCAGCACGTTCACCGGCGGGGAGGCCTTCCGCAGYGGCGCCACGTTCCGGCGCGGCTACGGCAAGATCTTCTATTTCAGTCCCGGCGATCAGGACTACCCGATCTACCACCACCCGGACGTGCAGCGCGTGATCGCGAACGGCGTCACCTGGGCGGCGCCCGCGACCCGGCGAACGCCGCAGCTCGCCCGGTACCAGTCCGGTGACTTCTTCACCGGCGAGCACCCCTGGCCAAAAGAGCGCTTCGGCGGCACCACCGCATGACGGCGTTCCGCACCCTGCCCGATGACGGCGCCCGGCTGCGCGCCATCGTGGTGGGGGCCGGGCCCATGGGTCAAGGGTGGCTGCAGGTCCTGAACGCCTCCGAGCGGATCGACACGGTGGGTCTCGTCGACCTCAACCTCGATGCCGCTCGCGCGGCGGCGCCCGGCCTGCCGGTCGCGACCAGCATCACCGAGCTGATCGAGACGGTGGATGCCGATGTCGTGGTGAATGTGACGGTTCCGGTCGCCCACCACGCGGTCTCCTCCGAAGCGCTCCTCGCCGGCCTGCCCGTCCTGTCGGAGAAGCCCCTCACCCCGACCGTCGCCGAGGGGCTGTCGCTGGCGGCGACATCCGCGCACACCGGCGAGCTGCTGATGGTCAGCCAGTCCCGCCGGTATTACCGGTCGATCACTCAGTTCCGCGAGGCCGTCCGCGGCCTCGGCAGGGTGGGCGCCGTCACCGCGGAGTTCTTCCAGGCACCGCACTTCGGCGGCTTCCGGGACGAGATGGCGCACCCGCTGCTGATCGACATGGCGATCCACCACTTCGACGCCTTCCGCTACCTGACGGGCGATGAACCGGTGTCGGTCTACTGCGATGAGTTCAATCCGGCCTGGAGCTGGTACCGGGGCGATGCAGCCGTCACCGCCCACTTCGTCACGGCGAGCGGGGCCCGGTTCGGCTATACCGGATCCTGGTGCAGCCCCGGCCTGAACACCTCATGGAACGCGCAGTGGCGGGTCAGCGGCGAGCGCGGCACCGCCCTCTGGGACGGCGAGGCCATGCCGACCTGGGAGGCCGACGCAGAACTGACGCCCACCGACCCGGGGGTCATCCCGGAGGAGTTCGCCGGGTCGCTGGCCGAGTTCATCGCGTCGCTGCGGACCGGCGCACTCCCTGACGGACATGCGGCGAGCAACGTGCGCAGTCTTGCCATGGTCGAGGCCGCGATCGAGTCAGCCTCAACCGGCACCCGCGTCTCGATCCCGGACGTGATCGACCGAGCGCTCGCCCACGCGATCCAGGTCGAGGCGGATCCCGATACCGCGAGAGCGCTCCGGCGGTGGCAGCTCGACGGGGTGGGTGCGGGGTCCTGGATCTAGTCGGGCGGGGCCGCGAATCCGAATTCGCGGCCCCGCCCTCTTGCTAGCGTCCGGCCAACGTCACGACGACGGCAACGGCTCCGAGCGCGGGAACCGACAACTCGAAGCTTCCTTCGCTGACCGAGACGTCGTCGGATGTCGAGCCCAGCATGGATGCGGCGACGATGCGCTCCGCTCCGGCCAGGTGAACGCCCACGGTGACCCGTTCGGTGACGACGGACTGGAACCGGCAGAGCATTCTTCCGTCGTCGATCCACGTCCGGTCGATGAGCCGGACTCCGTCATGGTCGATGTTCATCGTGGTTGTTCGCTGCTCCTGCCCCGGTCCCGCTGCGAGCGAGGTGGCGAGCACGCCCCGGATCGGCTGGACGATGGGGCTGGCGATCGCAGCGGCGTGGCCGGCCGCGTCATCGGGTGAGCTGACGGCAGCCCCGCCCACGGCGTAGCGGAACTCCATATCGAGCCCCTGCTGCAGCGGATAGTTGGTGTCCCACTGGTTGTTGTGCACCCAGGAGAACACCGTGCTGGGCTCGGGCGTGGCGAGCGTGGGCGGGAACGGCAGGTAGGGAAGGGCGATGTCGCCGATCTGAACGAGCGGGGCGTCCACGACGACGAGTGCCGCTGATTCGGTGCCGCTGCTGAGCGAGACCCAGTGCCGGATCGCATGCATGTAGTGCACGGAGCCCGGCACCTGCTCGATATCGGTGCCGATCACGGAGCCGGAGACCTCGCTGCGAATGACCGGTCGATCGATCTTGAAGGGGAACGCGAAGAAGCCGGCCTCCTTCTCGAACGTTTCGCCCTTCTTGACGCGGTTCGTCACCTGCAGCACGGCACTGTCCGTTGCGAGATCCAGCCTGGTGGTGATCTCGTTGTCGCCGCACCGGGTTCGGTAGGTGAGTGACTGCCCCAACGCATCCGAGCCGAACTGGACGTCGAACGCACCCTGATTCACGAGTCGCCTGCTCAGCAGGCTGAGCTCATCGTCGAGGACGAGACTGTGCCCGCTCATGTGGTTGACCTTCGACGCGGTCGCATAGGTGTCGTAGACGTAGGCGTTGAAGCCGAAGGCCGATCCGTCGTCGACGAGATTGCGCGCTTCCGCCTTGAGCAGGATCTCCGAGAGCGCGCCCTTGGCGATGTCGAGGCTCACTCTCACGTGCTCGTTCTCGATCACGGCCGTCCGGCCATCGGCCGAGAGCACGCCCGTGCCGACCGGCGAGGAAACGAGCACGCCGGACGACTGCGGAACATCGAAGTCAGGAGATTCCGCGAAGTACGGGGCGCGGATCTGAACCCGGTCCTTCTTCGTCACGCGGATTCGTGCGAAGCCCAACCCCGGAATGTCCTCGACGCGGAAGACGAGGAATCGGCCGGCCTCGCGGTGGTACGGATTGGTCTGCGGGATCTCGCGGTGGGGAATGCCCTCGCCGGTGCGCGGGTCGGACAGCTCGACCACCGTCTCCAGACTCGCCGCCGACTCGGGGAGGAAGACTGCCACTTCGCCGGTTCGCGGGTGCGCCTGAGTGTTCACCGCCCAGATGCTCGCGTCGCCGTCGCCGGGGTGGCCGAGCTGCTCGGCCAGGCGAACCGAGATGTCGTCTTCGAGGAGCAGCACCTCCTGCTGGGCCTGCTGCACGCGGGAGAACTTCCAATGCCACTGGGCTTCCTGCGAGTTGGTCCCCTCATCGCCCCACGTCCACGGGTTGGCTGCGCCCCAGGTGTGCTCGTCGAACAGCGCGATTCCGCTCCACGCCTCCCGTACCGACTTCTCCACGTCGGCCCCCGGGTGCTCCGGCAGGAGGGTGGCGAGCGTCTCGATCTGGGTGAGCTTGTTCTGCGCCTGGCGGGCGAGCTGCATGCCGTGCGCGCTGGAGCCTGCGCCATCCGCCCACCAGTTATGCCAATCGCCGCCGAACTCCGGCAGACCATCGCCGAGGGTGGCTTCAGCCTGGGTGAAGAAGGCTTCATTGGTGCTCATCTGCAGCTGGGGATACGCCCACTTGTCGTTCCAATCCGCCACGGTCTCCGAGATCCGGCGGTTGGCGGGTGCGTTGTCGGCGAGCCGGCCCTGCACCCGGAAGTGCACGATGTCGTGCGGGTACGGCTGCCGCGTCCAGGACGGCTTGCTCAACCCGAACCCGAAGGCCTTCTCATCGAACGGCCACGGGTTCACCTCCAACGAGCTCATGTAGAGCGGAAAGAGGTCATCGACCATGTCATAGGACTGCGAGAAGCCGATGTAGGCGCCTTCCTGATAGGCCAGGCCATGGCCGGAATCCGTCATCCACGTCAGCACCCGGCCGCCGTTGTGCGCGCGCAGCCAGAACAGCTGCGGCATCTCCTCGGCGTCACGGAGATGCGGAGCAGAGCGGCCGGCCCAGTTGTGCGCCACCGAGAGATACTTCACCTTGTTGTCAGCAAGGGCATCGACGAACCCGGACACCACCCCGGGAACATCCGTCTGCATCGCCACCGGGATCTCCACCCCGTAGCGCTCCCGCACCTGCTGCGTGTAGCGGAACAGTTCGTACAGCTCCGGCGTCGATGCCGTCTCGGTCGCCATGTTGTAGGGCGCCGCCGTCAACTCGATGTTGCCCAGCCGCACCTGGTCGATGAATCGGTCGATGGTGCGACCAGTACGGTGCTTTTCCCAGAGCTGGAAGGTGTGCAGGGATTCGACGACCCATTTGAACTGCCTGTCCGTCGACCCGGAAGCGGTGTCCTCGACGTGTTCGAGCGCGGTGTCGAGGAACGAGACCTGCTCACGGAGCACCCGAGGCTGCGGATCGGTGTAGCCGATATCGAGATGCGAGTGGTGGACGAGATGAACCTGCCACTTGCGTGCGGGCCGGGCGTCGAGGAGGATCTCGCCGAACTCAGGAGCCTCGGGGAGAACGACGCGGATGGTCGTGGGCTCGTCGATCTCGGGAAAGTAGACCCGCACTCCCTGCGTGTGCGGCTCTGCCCGCGACAGGAACCATCGCCCGTTCACGCCGACCCGGGCGGTCGTGATGGGGAACGGCGCCTGAATGCGGATCGGCTGCGCGGCACCGTCGATCCGTGCATTGCTGTCCGCGTCTTCGACGGCAGGAAACATGCCCGGCCGGGCGAGCATCGGCTCAGCGATGACTCGGATCGTCCGACCGCCGGCGGTGAGGGTCTGGAGTGTCCGATCACGCAGGCTCTTGAAGGCCCACGACGGGGAGAAGGCGACTTCCTTGCTGGTGGGCTTTCTGAGATTCGACACGACGAATATTCCTTTGATGACGCGAGAAGGCTGATGTGGAGAGTGCGGATGCCGACGGCTACAGGTTCGCGGTGAGACCGCTCTTGAAGTACCGCTGGAAGATGAAGAAGATGGCGACGGTGGGTATCGAGACGACCAGAGCCATGGCGAGTGTCGCCGGCTGTCCCACGGTGGAGTCCTTCCCCTGCAGACCCGTCAGCGCAGCCATGACCGGTTGCGTCTCTGGGCTGATGGCGAGTGTGATCGCGAAGAAGAGCTCGTTCCAGATCGCGATGAACTGGAAGACGAGTGCGGCAGCCATCGCCGGCCGCACCAGCGGAAGGTAGATGCTCCACAGCATCCGCCACCACCCCGCGCCGTCGATTCGGGCCGCCTGGCTGAGCTCGATGGGCAGCGTCGCCATAAAGTTCCTCGTCAGGAAGAACCCGAACGGAATGCAGATGGCGGTGTACACGATGATCAGGGCGGGCTTGGTGTCGTAGATTCCGAGACCGATCGACGCCTGGTACAGAGGAATGGCGAACGCCTGCAGCGGGAGAAGTGTTCCGACGTAGATCAGCCAGAACCACGTCTTGGGGCGCTTCACCGGCATGATGATCACGGCGAAGGCTGCCAGCGTCGCGATGCTCACGGAGAGAAGTGTGGCGACGGCGGCATAGATCAGGCTGTTCGTCGCAGCCATCGTGAAGTTGCCGGCTTCCCATCCTCGCGCGATATTCCCGAACAGCCCGAAGCCACCGGGGAACCACACGGGCTTTCCCGTGTAGTCCTCGAGGGGCGTCATGGCGTTCACCAAGACCAGGTAGGTCGGAATCAGCCATCCGATCGAGACGATGGTGACCAGTATCCCCACGATGAGAGAGCCAGGGCTCATCTTCCTGACATGCGTCGTGGTCATGACTCGTTTCCAATCTGACGGCGAAGGTAGATCCAGGACGCCGCGAGCACGATAAGCGTGAGGAAGATCGCGATCGCTGAGCCCACGGCGGGATCGAAGAGCAGGAACGTCTGCCGATACATGGAGAGGGCCAGCACCTCGGACTGGCGACCTGGGCCACCCCGGGTCAGCACGTAGACGATGTCGAACGTTCGAAGAGCGTTCGCGATCGTGAGTCCGACCACGACGGCCGTGACCGCGCGAAGCTGCGGAAAGATGATGGAGATGAAGCGCCGGAACCCGGCGGCGCCATCCAGCGCCGCCGCTTCCAGCGTGTCGCGCGGGATCGTCTGCAGCCCGACCATGAACAGGACGACGTTGACTCCGGTGCCGTTCCAGGTGGCGACGAGGATCCCCGCGATCACGTTGGACGGCCAGTGCAGGAGCCAGGCTTGGTCCAGGGCACCCAACCCGAAGAAGTTCAGGGCCTGCGAGATCGAGCCCCCCGTCTGGAACATCATGTATCCGACGATGCCGACGGCGGTCCCGGAGAGGGCATAGGGGATGACGACGGCCAGTCGCGCGACCGATCCGAGACGCATCGAGTCCGTTGCGACCGCGATGGYGAGCCCGAGGCAGACCGGCAGCAGGAGCGACCCGACGACCCAGATGAGCGTGTTCACCACCGAGCCCAGWAGCGCCGGGTCGGTGAACAGCTGGACGTAATTGTCCAGGCCCACGAAGCCCTCACCGACATTGCCGAAGAAGGATCTGACCAGCGTGACAATCCAGGGCACGATCAGGACGACGCCGACCACTCCGA
>NZ_JBFUFC010000051.1:0-20232 GCF_056403635.1 Microbacterium sp. P2_F9
GGACTGGATGCCGCGCACGAGGCGTTTCGTCTCGCATCGCTCGCTCAACGACCGGAAGAACGCACCCCCCTCGCCGACGTGCAGCTGCTCGCGCCGCTCGTGCCGGCCGCGATCCGTGACTTCGTGGCGTTCGAGGAGCACGTCGAAGGCATCAGCGCCTCCGTCGACGGCAAGAGCGAAGTCGTCCCGGAGTGGTACCAGCTGCCGACGTTCTACTTCACGAACCCGCACACGGTCCTCGGCCCTGGCGAGCCGATGAACCCGCCGGTGTGCGAGCGGCTCGACTTCGAGCTCGAGATCGCCGCCGTGATCGGCGGGGTGGCGGGGTCAGACGGAGCGAACCTGACACCGGAGGCCGCGGCATCCCACATCTTCGGCTACACGATCATGAACGACTGGTCCGCGCGCGAMCTGCAGTCGYGCGAGATGAAGGTGCGTCTCGGGCCGGCGAAGGGCAAGGACTTCGGCACCTCGCTCGGACCGTGGATCGTCACGGCCGATGAGCTCGCGCCCTTCCTCGACGAGGACGGCTTCCTTGCGATTCGCGCCGAGGTGTTCGTCAATGGTGACCTCGTGGGCGAGGACCTGGTCTCGAACATGGGCTGGCCGTTCCCCGAGCTGGTCGCGTACGCAGCTCGCAACTCCCGCGTCGTGCCGGGCGATGTTCTCGGGTCGGGCACAGTAGGCAACGGCGGATGCCTCGCCGAACTGTGGGGCAGACGCGGCGAGCTGACGCCGCCGCCGCTCGTCGAAGGCGACGAGGTGCGGATGGTCGTCGAGGGCATCGGCGCACTGGTGGCCCGCGTCGGCGCGGCCGTCCCGGCTCCGCAGCTACCCGCCGCTCGCGTGCGATCCCGACAGCGGTCTCGCTGACCGCGGTCGGGCTATCCAGGGCCCTGCTCGGGCCCGATGGCGTCGGCGATCACATCGCACATCGCGTCGAAGTCACCCGCGAACTGGTGCGGCCCGTGCTCGAGCAGCTCTTGGCTGATGAGGTTCCCGTCCGAGTCGACAGTTTCCACGATCGCCAGGAATCCCACGTCCTTCATCAGGACGCTGCTGTGGGAGGTGTAGATCCTGATGTCCCTCCCCGTGAGGGTGTCCGTGAAGGTGAAGGTGCCGTCGGGGTTCTCCACGCCGCCGTCGCTCCAGGCATCCCGGCCCGCGCTGTCGACGTGAACCACCTTGCCGTTCGCCACGTTCGTCAGGGTGCTCACGACATGGGCTGTGTGCTGGAAGGACTCGGTGCCGGACGCGTCGACGGTGACCTTGAACGTGCTCGTTCCCTTGACGATGGAGTTCACCGTGAATCCGCACTGATCGATGTTCTTCAACGAGAGATCGATCTTGTCGTGGAACACCTCGGGCGGCGTCCCTGCTGCGGCGGGCGCTGCGACTGCCCAGCCGACGCCCAGCGTCAGCAGACCGGTCAGCGCAACCATAGGCACGACTCGTTTCATGATTCCTCCTCGGCTCCAGCGGAGCGGACGCAGACAGGGATGGGGAAAGTGCATCGTGGATGTCTGGGAGTCGAGGCGGTGCGCATGCCCAGTGTCCCACCGGACAGTGCGCACATCTACGGCCTACCCTGGGCGTAGGACAGCCGCCCCGGGAGCTGATCGACAAGGGAGGGCGCAGTGGCCGGATCCGGACACGATTCCGTGACGGGACTCGATGACCGCACCCTCGGCCGCATCGACCTCATCCTCTTCGATGCCGAATACCGCGACGCCCAGACCGCAATCGAAGACTCCTGGCGGGTCGCCGTGCTCGCAAATGACCCTCGGGGGCGCGCCGATCACGAGCGCGTGCGCGCGGCGGCGGTGCGCGCCGCGAACGAACGACGCGATCCCGCCGCGACGCGAGTGCCGACTGCGACTGCGCTGCACCGCGCATGTCTGGGCGCGGCGTTCCTCTTCGGCATCGTTGCCGTGGCCCTGGTCGCCACGCCACGCCACAGCCCCATCGCCCTGCACGACGGGATGCTGCCGGCCGGGCTGCTCGCGGTGCTCTCGGTGTCGCTGCTGTGGTGGCTCGAGCCGCGCCGCGCGAATGGATCGCTCTGGGGGTCTCGGGTTCCGTCGGTGATCCATCTCATCTTCGGGATGCTGTGGCTGCTGGCCGCGGCGGGCGCGGTGCTGCTGCGGTGGGACGAGGTCGACCCGTACCACGCTCTGCCGGAGACCACCGGTCTCACCCTGCTCGCGTGCGCCGGTGTCGCCGCGATCTTCCTGTGGGTCCACGCGCTCCGCGCGGATCGCTCCGGACGTCAGACGGGGATGGCCCGGATCACGGGGGACCTGGTGGATCAGCAGGATGCGGCGGAAGTCTTCGACGCGCTCGACCGATGGTGGGGGATCGTAGGCCCGGACGCCATGCGGCGAGACGGCGCCCGGGTGCGAAGAGTGCGTACCGAAGTGCTTGCCCGGCTGCGGCTGGCGACGCTCATCAGCGAGCGCGACGAGCGGGCGGCATCCTGGGCGACGGAGCCCGCCCGATGGAGCGAGCGCCGTCGCTGATCGCGGCCGCGCGGCCGCTGGTCAGGATGACGTGACGGCAGGAAGCTCGGACGGGTCGTCGGCCCACACGATCCGATCGACCGGCTCCTCGAGTTCCAGATCGGCTGCCCGAGACCGGTTTACGTAGTCCTCGACCCAGTTCTTGACGGCGTCGATGCGGTCGCGGAAGCCCGACAGCAGCGAGGCGTGGAGGCCGAGCCAGGCGGCGAAAGCGAGCGGGCCCTCGAGGTGGCGGCGGCGCCGGCCGATCTCGGCGACCGCGGCGTTGCGGCCGACCATCGCCATGATGCCCTTGTCGTCATATTCGAACGGGCGTGCTTCGCCGCCTTCACGGAGCGCGCGGATGCTTCGCCCTGCCCAGGCTCCGGACTGCTGAGCGACCGACCCGAGCTGAGGGAGGGTGCCGCCGGCCGCATCGGGCACATTCGCGACGTCGCCGATCGCGAACACATCGGTGTAGCCGGGGATGGTCAGATCCTCGGCGACGTCGATGCGTCCGCCGTGACCGGGAAGGATGCCGGTGAGCTCGACGATCGACGCTCCCGAGATTCCGCCCGCCCAGATGACGGTGTCGGTCGCAACCGTCGATCCGTCCGACAGCGTCGCCGAAACGGCGTCGACGGCGGCCACGGCGACGCCGAAAGACACCTCGACCCCCATCGCGGTCAGCTTGTCGAAGGCATAGACGTGCGAGCGATCGGAGAACGGGCCGAGCAGCACCTTGCCGCGGTCGACCAGTCGCACCGTCGCCGTTCCGACGAGTCTGTCCTCATCCTGAAGCGCCCGGATGAGCTCGGCCAGAGCCCCGGCGGTCTCCACGCCGGTCGGTCCGCCGCCGCAGATGACGACGGTCAGGCTGCCGTCGGTGTCGGGTCGGCAGAGCTCGCGGAGCCGGTCCCGGAGGTGCACGCGAAGCCGCTCCGCGTCGCCGACCGAGTAGAGGGGAAAGGAGTGCTCGGCAGCGCCGGGGACGCCGTAGAAGTTGGGCTCCGACCCCGCCGCGATCACCAGGTGATCCGCAGGGCCGAGGGTGCCGGCATCCGTCGTGACGGTCTTCGCGTCCAGGTCGATGGCGATGATCTCACCGGTGACGACCGTGACGTCGTCGTGGCGGTCGAACATCTCCACGAGCGGCCGGGTGATGTTGTCGGCCGGCAGCTGCGACGTCGCGACCTGGTAGAGCAGCGGCTGGAACTGGGTGTAATCCCGACGGTCCACGAGCGTCACCTCGATGCCGTCGCCCGCCAGCTCAGATGCGCAGGCGGCTCCCGCCATCCCGCCTCCCACGACGATCACGCTCATCCACCCACAGTTCCACAGATCGGCCCGAGTCGGGGCATCGGCCCCGCGCGAAGAGGCGGCACGGGAACAAATCCCTGATGAGATGCTCCCTCGGCCCGGGAGGTCCACTCATAGTCGCCTCACAGGGGCCATTGCCGAGCGGCTCGACTCCCGGTACGGTTTGCGGGAATGCGCAACAAAGGAGTTAGCCATGCTATTGAGTTCGGGTGCGGTCGCGACGGTTCTCGCCACGGTCACTTTCTTTGCACTGCCGGGCTCGCCGCCCGTGGTCGTCGACTCGTTCAGCAGCCTCGCCGAGGTAGCCACGGGCGTGGGGTGGGCAGTCCACCCGGACTCGACGGACGCGGCGGGAGTCACGTTCGTCGAAGGACCTGCAACGCCGCCACTCGGTCGCGGCAGCCTGGAACTCTATGCGCCGACGTCGACTGATCGTGCGCTCGCGTTCGCCGTGCCGACGGGCGAGCCCGGCGGGGATCCGCTGGCGCTCCCCTGGACCGGGCTCAGCGCCTCATACGCGACTTTCGTACCAGAAGGCGGAAGCTCCTCCAGCACTCCGACGCTGCGGATCCTTGGCTACCAGATTCTCGCCGGGACGGTCGGGTTCACCACACTTTCATTCCAGCCTCCCTTTGACGAGGTTGTCCCAGGTGAGTGGCAGACGTGGGACATCGGCCCCGCCTCGGAGGTGTTCCAGTCGAACACCTCCGACGAGAACTTCTGCATTCAAAGCGATCCGTGCACTGTGAGTGAGTTCGCGGGTCGGTACCCGAACGGCGGCTGGGGTGAGGTCCAGGTCGGCATCGGGGCAGGCGCACCGGCAGAGTCGCTCGGATACGCCGACGCCGTCGTCGTTCGAAGCGGCGCCACTGCGGAGTACTCCTACGACTTCGAGGTGCCGGCATCCGATAACTCCACCGCCTCTGTGGCGGCCGGCGCAGCGACCGCCACCGGCGGGTCGGCGACGGTGACGCTCAATGCCTCGGCGATCTCGGCGCCGCCGACGGTGCCGTTCACGATCGTCGTCACCCTGCCCGACGGCACGGAGCAGAGCCAGGTGGTGGAGGTCGATGCCGACAGCACCGACGAGCTCTCGATCCCGGTTCCGTTCGGCACGACCCACGTCGAGGTCTGGGCACAGGACACCCTGATCGCGGAAGGCGATGTGACGTTCACCGCTCCGGTGACTCCGCCGGTGACACCGCCGGGCGGTGGCGAGTTGGCCCCGACCGGATTCGACCCGGTCCCCGCGTACTGGGGATCTGCTCTCCTGGCGGCCGGGCTCGCCATGGTCGCCGCCGGACGCGTGCGCGCCCGGGCACAGGACGCGGGCCGTCGATCGACGAGACGCGATTCATAGCGCAGAACGACTTCACTGCGGGGCTGCCCGACCGGGCAGCCCCGCAGTGCTTCGCCCGCTAGCCCTCGGTCTTCCAGAGGATCTGACGGATCGGCCCCGCTTGCGACTTCGACTCCACGAATTCGTATGACGCCCGGAGGATCTGCTCGAGGACAGGCAGATCGACGTCGCTCAGTCGCCTGATGTAGAGGCAGTACCCCGTGGTGGAGTGCCTGCCCAGCTTCGCCAGGAGCGCCGAATGGCGTGCCGTGCCATCCATCAGATAGATGGTCAGCTTGCCCTCTCGCGGGTAGAAGCCGATCGTGTGACCGTCGCCTTCGCGGCCGCTGTCGKATTTGTAGTGGTAGGTGCCGAACCCGATCGTGCCGACATTCCAGAGCGTCGGCTCGTGCCCGCTGATCCGCTGCATCATCGCAATCAGCGTCTGGCTGTCCGAGGCCACCTGCTCATCCCCGAGCGACGCGAGGTAGGTGTCGACCGAGGGTTCGTTGCGATCTGTCATTGCGTCCGCTTTTCCGTGCCCGATGATGGAGTCGATCCCTGGACGCTACTCCGCCGGAAGGCGGCGATTCCAGGGGTCGAGCATGATCGGACTGTCGACGAGGAGGGTCGTGTGAGCCAGGAGAGGCTGCCGTGGCAGGCGGGGTCAGACGTTCTGCCGATGTTCTTCGCCGGGGTGTCCACCCCTGGCCGGGTCGATCGCGAGGCGGCTATCGAGGTGCTGCGGGGTGCGGTGGATCTGGCCAACGCGTGGATCGGTGTGGACGTCACGTGGTCGACGTTCGTCTCGGTCGGAGAGGACGACATGCGGGCCCCGATGGAGAAGATGAGCCGACCTGGGCTCGACTGGGAGTTCATCTCCACGAGGTCTGGTACCGCGGCCTTGATCCTGCTGACCGGAGTGTGCACCGACCTCGCCGACTATCCGTGGCATCCGAACCACACAGTGGCGGAGGTCGCGGTCTGGTTCCCTGTTTTCGTGGCCGCGCTCGGTCGCGACGCGGGGCGGATGTGCGTGGGCGTCTCAGTGCAGCGGTGGGCGATGTACGGCTCGGGAGAGAACATGCCGTGGATCGCCGGGCCGGTGGGCCCGTGGGTGGCGCGCAGCGTCGAGATCATGGGCGCTGACACCGGGTACGCGATCCTGGACCAGGTGAAGGGCTCACACCGCCAGAGCCCCCTCGAGAGTCGAAGTATGCCTCCGGCCGGCGGCTACGGGTCCGTTCCCGATGTCTGGGGCTACGGGTGGGGGACGCTCCTGTCGCCCTCGCACCTCGAGCGGATCGGCGGCGTCGAGGGCCTGCCCGGTGCGCACGTCGAGCAGCTGCCGGGCGGCCGGGTTTGGGTGACGCTGGGCGACGATCCATCGCAAGTGCCCGAGGTGGCGATGTGGGGCCTGCATGAGGCGCTCCAGCCGGCGTTCCCGGCGCCCCGGCCGCAGTGGATCGAGGAGCCGGTCGATGAGCGGGCGATCCCGCGCACGGTCGGGGACGTCCGCGAGGCGTGGCAAGCGGCGGCCGCTTCGGCACGCGCGGCAGGCAGGACGGGCGGCACGTTCGGGCCTGTCGGGTTCACCCTGGACGCCGGGGTCCCGGAGCTGGTGGTGCCGCATGGGACCGTCTTCACCGACGGGTTGATCATGTTCGAAGACCTGGACGCAGAGGCGGCCGCGGTGCTGCTGGGCGGGTTGGATGCCGAAGCGCTCGATGAGCGCGCCGGGCCGGGTCCGACGCTGCGTGCGGCGCTGCGCGCTGCGGTCGCTCATCCGGGGGTCGTACGGCTCAATGGGCACGCGGTCGGGCCGAGCCGGGAAGACGAGCGGGTGACGGTGGATGGCATCCACATCCACGACGACCCTGTGCTCGACCTGCTCGGCCCGGGAGACCGAGAGCAGGCCTGGCGGCGGGTGCAGGAGCTGGGCATCGACGATGCGCAGGTCGTCCCCGACGAACTGCGCGCGCCGAGCGCGGTGGGCGGTCCCTGGATCGTCTGGTGGGACTGAGCTTCGCTCAGGCCGCCTGAACCGCGCGGACCGGGCGGGCGAGTTCGCCGAACATGTCGAGGTCCAGCAGCAGGCCCTTGCTGGAGCTGGCCGCGTTCGCGAGGTTCTGCAGGACCTGCCCATCGACCCCGTCCGGCTCCGCGTCGAATACGAATCGCAGGGGGATCGCGGGCTGCATCCAGATCGTGGAGACGCCGGCGGGGTTACCGTCCGGGTGGTGCCAGGAAAGCATGAAGCACTCGCCGCGACGGAGTTTGGTGGTGGCGACCACGCGCAGGTGAGCCAGGATGCGGTCGGGGATCTCGATCGCCTCGGTCAGATTTCCGTACACCAGATGGCCCATGTCGAGCTCCTTCACAGCACCGCCGGTGGGTGCCTCATCGCCTACGGTAACAGATAGTACGCAAAATTAGCTAATATCTCGAACAGTAAGATTGGCGAGACATTGTGTGCGACTACGCGGTGAGCGCCGACTCCCGCCGCTCGAGATCTGACCCAGAGCGGTCGGTGAGTCGTCAACCCCCTGGAGAGGGGGTGTCGCTCCGGACACAATGAGCCCATGACCAACACGGACCGCCCGCCGTTCGAATTCCTCGGCGACTGGAGCGGACAGTTCATCGCCACCGCGATCCACAACGGGCATGACGTGCGTCCGGACTTCGCCGCCGAGCTCGCCCTGCCGGAAGCAGATCGGCTGCGGGAGGAGGATCCGCACACCGACGAGATCGGCGCCCTCATCCCCGCGCGTGTCATCGTGCATCGGTCCCGGTTCGAGCTGGACCTGAACCGCACGCGCGATGAGGCCGTCTACCGCAACGCGGAAGAGGCATGGGGGCTCGACATCCTCCGCGATCCGCCGCTCGATGAGGCCATCGTCGGCGGTTCCCTCGAGGTCTACGACGCCTTCTACGCCGAGCTCGGCAGGCGGCTCGACCCGGTCGCCGCACGCGGACCGTTCGTGGTGTTCGACGTCCACTCCTACAACCACCGGCGCGACGGCGCAGATGCCGCCGCGGCCCCGGGCGAGGAGAACCCGGAGGTCAACGTCGGCACCGGCTCGCTGGACCGCGAGCGGTTCGGGCCCGTGGTGGACACCTTCATCTCGTCACTCGCAGGCGTGGACACGTCGGCTGGTCGGCTCGACGTCCGCGAAAACGTCCGCTTCCGCGGGCGGCAGCTCGCGGCCTGGACCCATAGCCGCTACCCGGGCCGCGGCATCGTGCTCGCCCTCGAATTCAAGAAGACCTTCATGGACGAGTGGACCGGCGCGGACGATCGCGCCCGCATTGAGGAGCTCGCGCGCGCCCTCGCGGGCACCATCCCGCCCGTCGCGGAATCCCTGCGCGAGCTGGGACTGCGGTGACGGGCGGCGACGCCGTCGGGCCCGAAACCAGCGCCATCGGGGTGGGCGCGTTCTCGGCCGCCGATCTCGCCGCGGACCACGCGATGGCGTCGCTCGTGGGAAGCGTGCGATTCCTCCTCGAGATGACGCCGGTGAACGCGGACGACGTCCGGGCGGGCTTCCTCGCGCACCCCGAGGCGGACCCGGTGTTCGAATACCGCGAGCTCGACGTCGACCCCGATGTGCTGGACGCCGAGGTCGCCGCACTGCCGCTCGACGGCGTCTCGGACGCCACCCTCGCCGCGCTGCTGCGAAATCGGCAGCGCGAGATGACGCTTCGGATCGAGATGCTGCGCGCCCGCAATACGCCGGACTTCCTGCAGCTGTCGATCGCCCAGTACGGTGCGCTGCTTCCTGCGCTCGTGACGCGCGCGGAAGACCTGCTGGACCGGCTGCCGAGCGGGCGATTGGAATATGACTCCGTGGATGCGAAGGGGTTCCTGGCCGCGGCGAAGGTGGAGATCGACCATTACCGTTCGCTCGATCCGGATCTCGGCATTCACGCCGAGATCCGCGACGACGTCTCGGGCGTGCTGGTGGACGGCAGCACKCTCCTCATCTCGCGCAACGCCTCGGTGGCGGGGCCGCGGGTCAACGCGCTGCTCCAGCACGAAATCGGCACCCACCTGGTGACCCAGGTGAACGGTCTCGCGCAGCCGATCCGCATGATGGGTTCCGGTCTCGCGCACTATGACGAGACGCAGGAGGGGCTGGCGGTGCTGGCGGAGATCGCCTGCGGGGGGCTCACCGCCGCACGGCTGCGCCAGCTCGCGGCGCGGGTGGTCGCCGTGCACTCGCTGGTCGGAGGTGCGAGCTTCGTCGAGACGCACCGTCTGCTCACCGACCGAGGCCTGCCGGCGGGGAGCGCCTACGGCGTCACGATGCGGGTGTACCGAGCCGGCGGCTTCACCAAAGACGCCATCTACCTGCGCGGCGTGCTCGCGCTGCTCGGGCACCTGGCCGCCGGCGGCGTGCTCGACCTCCTCTTTCTCGGCAAGTTCTCGCTGGAGGATCTGCCGCTCGTCGAAGACCTCGCGGGTCGTGGGCTCCTCGCCCCGGCGCGGGTCATGCCCCGGTACCTCTCCGATCCCGCGACCGCAGTGAGACTGCGGGATGCCGCGCACGCGGAGGACCTCGTTTCGCTGGTCAATCACCCACAGCCCGTCCTGGAGGAACTGCCATGAAGATCGGATTCGTTGTCAACGACATCGCCACCGAGAAGTCGACGTACACGACGACCCGGCTCGCGATGACGGCCACTCGCCTCGGGCACGAGGCGTGCCTGATCGGATTGCGGGACTTCGGCTACGAGCCGGACGATTCGCTGTCGGCGACCGCGGCGGCCGCGACCCCCGGCAAGTCCTACCGCTCGCTGAAGCGGTACCTCGACGATGTGCGGGCGGGTGCCCGTGAGCAGGTCGCCCTCGACGACTTCGATGTGCTCATGCTCCGTGCCGACCCGGCCGCGGACGCCGCGGAGAGCGCCTGGGCGAACACCGCCGGTTTGGCGTTCGGACACCTGCTCGCCGACACAGGAGTGCTCGTGGTGAACGACCCGAGCTTTCTGGCATACGCCCTGTCGAAGGCGTACTTCCAGCACTTCCCCGAGGTGGTGCGACCGCGCACGATGATCTCGCGCGACGAGGAGCGCATCCGCGAGTTCATCGTCGACCTCGGCGGCCRTGCGGTGCTCAAGCCCCTGCAGGGCTCCGGTGGCTCCGGCGTGTTCCTGGTCAACATGAAGGAAGAACCCAACATCACGCAGATCGTGGAGGCGATCGCTCGCGACGGCTATGTCGTGGCGCAGGAGTACCTGCCCGCCGCCACCGACGGGGATGTGCGGATGTTCGTCATGAACGGGCGTCCGCTGGAGGTCGACGGCGTGTACGCCGCCTTCCGCAGGCGCCCGGGAGAGACCGATGTGCGCTCGAACATGTCGGCAGGCGGCAGCGCCGAGGCCGTCAAGGTGACCGACGAGATGCTCCAGCTCGTCGAGGCGGTGCGCCCTAAGCTGCTCTCCGACGGCATGTTCCTCGTCGGGCTGGACATCGTGGGCGACAAGCTCATGGAGGTCAACGTGTTCTCACCCGGCGGTCTCGGGTCGTGTCAGGCGCTCTACGACGTGGACTTCACGACCGCCGTCATCGAGGATCTGGAACGGAAGACGGGGACTCGGGAGCACTACGGCACGAAGCTGTCGAACGCGCAGCGTGCCACGCTCTGACTGACGCGCGAGCGCCGGGGAGGATCCACATGAAGCAGGTCGTCATCGTCGGTCATGGAGGCCCGGAGAAACTCCAGGTGCGCGAAGCCGCCGACCCCGCGCCGAAGCCGGGGGAGGTGCGGATTCGCGTCAGAGCGAGCGGCATCAACTTCGCCGACATCCTGACGCGCAAGGGCCTCTATCCCGATGCCCCCAAGCTTCCGGCTGTCGTCGGGTATGAAGTGTCGGGGGTGGTGGACCAGGTGGGCAGCGGGGTCGACCAGGCTCTGATCGGCAGAGAGGTCGTCGCGCTGACCCGCTTCGGCGGCTACGCGGAGGTCGTCTCGGTGCCGGCGGGGCAGGTCTTCGAGAAGCCCGCCGGGCTCTCGCACGTCGAAGCGGCTGCCATACCGGTGAGCTATCTCACCGCGTGGCAGCTCCTCGTGGTCATGGGTTCACTGCAGTCCGGCCAGACCGTATTGATCCACAATGCCGGCGGCGGGGTCGGGCTMGCCGCGATCGACGTCGCGCGCCACGTCGGCGCGACGATCTACGGCACCGCCAGCGCCGCCAAGCATCCGTTCCTCATCGAGCGCGGCGTGCACGAGGCCATCGACTACCGCACCACGGACTGGTCGGTCGAAGTCGATCGGCTGACCGCGGGGCGAGGCGTATCGCTCATCATCGACGCCTTCGGGGGCACGCACTGGAAGAAGAGCTATCAGGCCCTGCGCTCGACGGGGCGGCTCGGGATGTTCGGCGTCTCCGCGGCGACCGCATCGAAGCTGCCCGGGCCGCTCCGGCTGGGGAAGGTGGCCCTCAGCATGCCGATCTTCCATCCGGTGGCGCTGATGAACGGGAACAGATCGGTCTTCGGCGTGAACCTCGGTCACATGTGGCACGAGACCGACATGATCGCGGACTGGATGCGCGTGGTGCTCGAGGGCGTGACCGAAGGCTGGGTGCGGCCGCACGTCGACAAGAGCTTTCCGCTCGAGAGCGCGGGGGAGGCCCACACCTACATCGAGGAGCGAAGGAACACCGGGAAGGTCGTGCTGACCACCTGACCTCGCGCCGGAAGGCCTCGCCGCTGTCGCCGCATCCGCGTAGCGTGGACGGCGAAGTCACCTGTCGAACAAGGAGGTTCCCATGGCGAGACTCTCGCCCATCCAGCCCTGCCTGTGGTTCGCCGATCGGGCGCGCGAGGCGATGGAGTACTACGTCGACGTGTTTCCGGACTCCCGCATCAACTCCATCGAGGAGTACCCCGATGCATCGCTCGACGAGCACTTCGGCGGCATGTCCGGCAAGGTCCTGAACGGACAGTTCACCCTCAACGGCATGGATTTCGTGTGCCTCGACGGCGGGCCGCTCTTCACCTTCAACGAGGCGATCTCGTTCGTCGTGGCCTGCGACGGCCAGGACGAGCTCGACCGCTACTGGTCGAAGCTCTCGCACGTGCCCGAGTCGGAGCAGTGCGGCTGGTGCAAAGACCAGTTCGGGGTCAGCTGGCAGATCATCCCCGCGAACATGCGTGAGCTGACCCGCCGGCCGGAGCAGATCCAGGTGATGATGGGCCAGAAGAAGATCGTGATCGCCGAGCTCGAGAACGCCTGACGCGTCAGTCCGGCACCGTCACCGAGGTCGGGAACGGCAGGCGCTCGGAGTTGTTCACGACCTGGTGCCAGTACGGGTAGATCGGCGTCGTCGCGCTCGCCGCGTCGAGCCGGGCGATCTGATCGGCGTCCAGCGACCAGCCCACCGCGCCGAGATTCTCGATGAACTGAGCTTCGTTGCGGGCTCCGAAGATGATCGAGGAGACCGTCGGGCGACTCAGCACCCAGTTGAGCGCGAGCTGCGGGATCGTCTTGCCGGTCTCGGTGACGAGTTCATCGAGCACGTCGATGGTGCGGAACAGCGTCTCGCGATCTCCGGATGCCTCGGTCTCGCCGGGCACGGCGAGTCGACTGTCTGCGGGGACGGGGGTGTTCCGCCGGAGCTTTCCGGTGAGTCGTCCTTGCGACAGCGGACTCCACACCACGGTCCCGATTCCTTGGTCGACCGCCAGCGGCATGAGCTCCCACTCGAATTCGCGGGACGCGAGCGAGTAGAACGCCTGATGAGCGACATGGCGCACCCATCCGTTGCGCTCCGACACCGAAAGCGACTTCATCAGCTGCCAGCCGGAGAAGTTGGAGCATCCGATGCAGCGGACCTTCCCGCTCCGCACGAACTCGTCGAGCGTGCTCAGCACCTCCTCGACCGGGGTCAGGCCGTCGAAGCCATGGAGCCAGTAGACGTCGACGTAGTCGGTGTCGAGGCGCCGAAGGCTCGCCTCCAGAGCGCGGGTGAGGTGGGAGCGCGAACTCCCGACATCGTTGGCGCCCGGTCCGGTGCGTCCGTTCGCCTTCGTGCCGATCATCACCTTGTCTCGACGGCCTGCCACGGCTCGGCCGAGGATCTCCTCCGCACGCCCGCCGGAGTAGATGTCGGCAGTGTCGAAGAAGTCGATCCCCGCGTCCAGGGCGAGGTCGACCATCCGCCGTGCCTCGTCGACCTGCGTGCTGCCCCAGGATCCGGTGCCCTCACCGCCGCCGAACGTCGCGGTGCCGAAGGACAGCACCGGGACCCTGAGCCCCGAACTTCCGAGCTGGCGGTATTCCATGTCGTGGCTCCCTCTCGAGCATCGATCCGCCCCTCATCGTGCCAGGCGGCCGTCGCGCTGTCTCCMTCTTGCCGCGGCATCCGCTCCTCCTGTACCCGCATCTAGAGCGAGTCCCACTCCCGGGCCTTCTCGAGCAGTCGGGCGACCACCGCGTTCGTTGCGGGCGTCGGCGGAACCCGCGCCGGCACGGCGAGGTGGAGCGTGTTGATCGTGGACTCGATCGGTCGATGCAGGATTTCGAGCTGTCCCGCGGCAAGGGCGGGGTCGGCCAGATAGCGCGGGAGTGCCGAGATGCCTGCTCCGGCGACGACGGCCGCGAGGATGCCGCGCAGGTCGGGCACGACGATGCTGACGGCGTTCGCGGGCCGGCTGCCGAACTGGCTGCGCCAGTAGCGGCGCACGATGGAGAGCTCGCTGTCGTAGGCGACCAGCGGCTTCCGGCGGAGCGCTTCGGCAGGATCGCTGCGCAGCCGCTCCTGGTCGATGCCCGCCGCGAGAGCGGGCGCGCCGACCAGCACGAACTCCTCGTCGACGAGCCCGCGGTAGCGGACTTCCGGGTGCGCCGGCCGGATCGAGGCGATCACCAGGTCCAGCCGGCCGTGCGCGAGGGCGTCGATCAGCGGCTGCGCGAGCCCAAGCGTGAGTTCGAAGGAGATCCCGCTGAGGGTGAGGGGGGCGAGCGCCGGGATGACCCTGCTCGCGATCACATCGCTGGCGCCGCCGATCCGCACGGTGCCCGTCATCGGCGCGTCCGGATCGGCCGTCGCCTGTCGGAGGCGATCGATGGGGTCGGCGATGCGCGCGGCCAGTCGATCGGCGGTGGCGGTGGGCGTGACGCCGCGCGAGGAGCGCTCGAAGAGGGCAGTTCCGAGCTGCGTCTCCAGACGGGCGAGCCGTTCACTCACCGAGGGCTGACTCACTCCGAGGCTGGCGGCCGCGCTCGTGATCGAACCCAGACGGTAGATCTCCAGGAACGTTCCGAGCAGGTCGAGGTCCGGCATCCGCTTCTCCATCAATAAATCTATGACTCTCTAGTAGCATACGGAATTCAGTCGATATCGGCGCGTTTACTCTCGAGACGGTTCGTCGAGCCGGATCCCCCTACGAAGGAGAAGCACATGTCACGAGTACTGATGGTCGTCACCGGAGCTGACACGCTGACGCTCGCCGATGGCAGCGCGCACCCCACCGGGTTCTGGGCCGAGGAGCTCGTCGAGCTGCACCGGTCGATCACGGCTGCCGGCCACACTCTCGATGTGGCGACGCCGAACGGGCGCGGTGCCACCGTCGACCCAGGGAGCCTCGACATCGCCACCGAATCCGGCCGGGAATTCGCGGGCTACCTGGATTCCATCGCCGGCGTCCTCGCCGAGCCGCTGGTCCTCGGCGACATCTCGGCGGGGACCTACGACGCGATCRTCCTGCCCGGGGGACACGGCCCGATGGCCGATCTCGCGTTCGACGCCGACCTCGGCCGACTGCTCATCGACGCCGTCGACCGTGACGCGATCGTGGGGGTGCTGTGCCACGGCCCGGCCGGTCTGCTGAGCGCGATCCGTCCCGACGGGTCCTTCGCGTTCGCCGGTCGCGAGCTGACCGTGTTCACCGACGAGGAGGAGAATGCCGGCGGTCTGGGCGCGGGCTCGCCCTACTTCGTTGAGTCCCGGCTGCGCGAACTCGGCGCTGTGATCGCCGCCGGCGCGGCCTGGAGCAGCACCGTGGTGGTGGATGGATCGCTCATCAGCGGACAGAACCCCCAGTCGAGCGTCGCCACCGCGCAGCGGGTGGTCGAGGCGCTCGCCGGCTGAGAGCAGCGCTCCCCGCAGTTCGGCACACGGCGGGCGGTCCGCGACGTGCGGCCGGATGTCGCCGTCATACTCGGAAGGTCCGCACAACTCGACGAGGAGACGACGCATGGCCAAGACCCCGGTTCGCCGGCCGCCGATGGGCTGGAACAGCTGGGACTGCTTCGGCACGACCGTCACCGAGGCCGAAGTGCTCGCGAACGCCGAGTTCATGGCGACGCACCTGCGCGAGTTCGGCTGGGACACCGTCGTCGTCGACATCGACTGGTCGGATCCGTCTGCCCGGACGCACGGCTACAACGCCGACGCTCCGCTGGAGCTGGACGACTATGGACGACTCATCCCCGATCCGGTGCGGTTTCCGAGCTCTCGCGACGGCCGCGGGTTCGGGCCGCTCGCGGAGCGCGTCCATGAGCTCGGACTGAAGCTCGGGATCCACACGATGCGGGGGATTCCGCGGCGTGCGGTGGAGCGGGCGCTTCCGGTGCTCGGCACCACGGCGACGGCCGCCGAGATCGCCGATCGCACGAACGTCTGCGAGTGGAACCCGGACATGTTCGGACTGGATCACGATCACCCGGCCGCGCAGGCGTACTACGACTCGACGCTCGCGCTCTACGCCGAGTGGGGCGTCGACTTCATCAAGTCGGACGACATGCTGTGGCCGTACCAGGCACGCGACATCGAGTCGTACGATCGGGCGATCGCGGCGACCGGCCGGGACATCGCCCTCAGTCTCTCGCCCGGTCGCGATCTGTCCCTCGCGCGGCTGGACCACCTCCGCGCGCACGCCACGATGTGGCGGATCTGCGACGACCTCTGGGACAACTGGGCCGACGTCGAGGCCAATTTCGCCCGGTTCGCGCGGTGGGCGCCCTTCGCCGGGCCCGCGGGCTGGCCGGACGGCGACATGCTGCCACTCGGCCGTCTCGGCCTGCGCGCTGAACGCGGCGACCCGCGCGACGACGGCTTCAGCCCGGCAGAACGCGTCAGCCTCATGACGCTCTGGGCGATCGCGCGGTCGCCCCTGATGATCGGGGGCGATCTGCCGAGTACGGATGCCGCGGTCATCGCCCTCTTCACCAATGCAGACGTGCTCGACCTGCACGCGACGGCGACAGCGAGCCGGGAACTGTTCCGCGAGGGCGGGCTGGTGCTCTGGGGCGCGGACGGTCCGGACGGCCGGCAATGGGCTGCGGCCTTCAACCTCGACGACTCTCCGCTCGAGGTAACGCTCGACGCGCAGAATCTCGGGTTCCCGACCTCGAGCGTGGGAGAACTGCCCGGCGTTGTCACCGAGCTCTGGAGCGGGCAGACCGTGCCGGCTCGGCGGGTCAGCGAGCAGAGCGACGCGGCTCGAGGCGTGGCGCCGGGAAGCATCGCGCTCGATCTCGCCCTCGAGGCCCACGGAGCAGTGCTGCTCCGCTTCGACCCGTCACCCGCCTGATCGAGGCCGAGTGCCGCGCGTGTCTCAGAAGGGTGCGACGGGTTCGGCGCCTGCGGTGGGGTCGATGGTGAAGACGGGGACTTTCCGTTCCTCCATCGTCGCGATCTCGAGCACCCCATCCAGCGCGTCCGGGGCGGGTGCTCCATCGACGTCGCCCGGCCACGCATCCGCAAACTCCTGCGGGTCGGGGGGAAGCTCCGGATCGATCATGACTTCAGAGTAGAACATACCTCCGACACTGGGAGCAGCAGCCACCTCGCGGTCGTCAGGGGGTAGCGGGGGCCACGCTGGGCGTGCGGAGCATCATGGCGGTGGTGATGCCGAGCACCACGATCCCGATCGCTTCGACGATCACGGCCTGCGGAACGAGCGGGCGATCCCACGACTCGGTGATGCCGAACAGGCTGACGGTGAGGGCGAGGATGAGCGCCACCAGGGTCGCTATCAGGAACAGCAGGCTCAGCACTGTGGTGAGCTGCAGCAGCCGGCCGCGGAGGAGCAGCATCCCCACCGCGAGCACGACGCCCGCGACCCCGTTGAGCACGAACGCCACGCCCAGCACGCCCCCRGTGCCGTTGAAGACGAGATACAGATGGATCAGGCCCGTCGCGAGAAGGACGGCGGCGCTGAGAAATCGCATGATCCACAGTCCGCGCTGGTTGTCTTCGGCCATCACTCACCCGTTTCCGCTCGGCAGCCCTTCCAGACGAGGCTCTCTCCCATACACACGATGGAGCGCCCCGGCAGGTTCACCTCGAGACGATCGTTAGTGTGGCGTGCGTGACCAGTTCCGACAAGCACACCGATGCGATGCCCGCAGCGGCGCGGCTGAGTCCGCTGTACGCGGCCGGCTTCGTGACCGCGTTCGGCGCGCACAGCGTCGCGGCGGGGCTGGGCGCCACCGGCGGGGACATCGGTCTGAGCCTGTTCCGCATCGGCCTCCTCCTTGCGCTCTACGACCTCGCCGAGGTGATCCTCAAACCCGTGTTCGGGTCTCTGTCCGACCGCATCGGGGCGAAGCCCGTGATCGTCGGGGGACTGGTCGCCTTCGCCCTGCTGTCGCTGATCGGCCTCGGGGCGGCGAACCCGATCATGCTTGCCCTCGCCCGCGTCGGGCAAGGTGCGGCGGCAGCCGCCTTCTCGCCGGCATCGTCCGCAGCGGTCGCACGGCTCGCCGGCCCCGGCAGGACCGGGAGCTACTTCGGCCGCTACGGGTCCTGGAAGGGACTCGGCTACACGATCGGCCCCCTGCTCGGCGCGGGCCTCATCGCCCTGGGCGGCCTTCCCCTGCTCTTCGGAGTCCTTGCGGGGGCAGCGGCCATCACCGCGGTATGGGTGCTGGTCGCACTGCCCACGCTGGCCCCGCTGCCGCGCCCCCGGTACACGGTGATCGATCTGGTGCGTCAGACCACCGAACGCGCCTTCCTCGTGCCGACCCTCGCGATGGCGACGTCGAGCGCCGCGCTCGGCGTCGCCATCGGCTTCCTTCCGGCGCTGGCCGTGCAGCGGGGCTCCTCCGTGTTCGTGAGCATCGCGATCGCGTCCGTGCTCGCGCTGTCGTCGACCCTGGTCCAGCCCTTGGTCGGCACGTATCGCGACCGGCATGCCGGCATGGACCGCACCGGCATGGTCGTGGGCCTGGTCGTGATCGCCGGGGGAGTGCTGCTGGCGGCGTCGCCGCTCGGCATTGCCGGGCTGTACGGTGCCGCGGTCCTCATCGGCGTCGGAATCGGGGTGACCACGCCGTTCGCGTTCGCGAGCCTCGCCGATTCGACGCCGGTCGAGCGGATGGGGCGCACGCTCGGTTCCGCAGAGGTCGGCCGTGAGCTCGGTGACAGCGCCGGCCCGCTGCTCGTCGGAGCCGTGGCCACGGCGTTCGCCCTTCCCGCCGGCCTGGCCGCGCTCGCCGCGGTGACGGCCGGCGTCGCCATCATCGTGGGCGTGCAGAAGATCCCGGTTCAGCCGCCGGCATGACGTGGGAGTCGCCGGATGCCGCGGCTAGCCTGAGCCAGTGAGCGAGCGCCCGATCTACCCGACCTGGATCAAGGCATCCCGCATCCGGCTCTTCTGGCTGCTGACCGGCGCGGTGCTCCTCAGCGCGGTCGCAGCGGCGCTCTTCTGGCTGCCCGCGCTCGCGCTCGCCTTGCTGGCGGTGCCGTTCGCGTACATCGCGCTGGTCATCACGATGTCGTCGCACCGCCTGAGTCCTGCGGGCGACGACCTCCAGGCGAAGATCCACCGGCTGATCATCGACGGGGTCGGCGCGAACGGAAGGCTCCTCGACATCGGCTGCGGCAGTGGTGAGCTCGTCATCACGCTCGCCAAGGCGTCGCCCGACGAGTGCGTCGGACTCGACTTCTGGCCGGCGGAGTGGGGCGACTACTCACAGGAGCTCGCGGAGCGCAACGCCCGGCTCGAGGGCGTGCCGGGCATCGAGTTCGTCCACGGCACGGCGTCGCAGCTGCCCTTCGCCGAGGCATCCTTCGCCCGCGTCGTGAGCAGCCTCACCTTTCACGAGGTGCGCGATGCGCCGGACAAGACCACGAGTGTCGCCGAAGCCATCCGCGTCGTCGCGCCCGGTGGCCGATTCGCCTTCGTCGACCTGTTCGACGACCCGAGCTTCTACCCCGGGCGGGAGGCGGCGCTCGCAGCGATCCGCATGGCCGGCGGCGAGGTCACGTCTGCACGGGCGCTGTCCGAGCTGCTCGCGCTCCGGTGGCCGATGAACACCGGCAAGGTCCTGGGACACGCCGTGCTCGTCACCGGGACGAAGCCGCTCGCGCGCTGAGGGCCCACGCCGAGCATGCCATACTGCCTCGGTGGCGGACATCGAGATGGCGCGGATCCCGGCCGGCACCGTCACGCTGCACGACGCCCGCCGCAAGGCGCGCTGGAGCGTCCGGCTCGAGCCCTTCGAGCTCGGCGTCTACCCGGTCACGCAGAAGCAGCTCGCCGAACTCCTCGGCGAGACGGCGTCACATCCACGCCGCCCCGCGACCGAGGTGAGCTGGCTGCGGGCCATCCGCTTCTGCAACGCGGCCTCGGAATGGGAGGGTCTGGATCCCGCGTACTCGTTCGAGGGCGAGGACGTCACCTGGCACGTCGACTCCGATGGCTACCGGCTGCCCACCGAGGCGGAGTGGGAGTACGCGTGCCGGGCCGGGTCTACGACGCCGCACTACGGCCCGCTCGCCGAAGTCGCCTGGACGATCGCGGACGGCGTCACCACTCCGCAGAACGTCGGCGGCCGGCTCCCGAACCTGAACGGCCTGTTCGACACCCTCGGCAACGTGTGGGAGTGGTGCTGGGATCTGCTCGACCCGGCGCGCTACGACGCGTACCGCGTCTTCCGGGGCGGAGGCTTCGCCGACGACGCCTGGAGCGTCCGGGCATCGACCCGCCGCGGCGGAGCGCCGCGCATGCATCACGAGGACGTCGGCTTCCGGGTCGCGCGCGGCGGCTTCGATACRACGGATGCCGCGCAGGGCTGGTCCGCGGAAGCCGACCGGGAGCGGTCGGCGGTCGATGGC